>JAAYVJ010000115.1 GCA_012517265.1 Planctomycetota bacterium
ATCTCCATCCGGCCGGTATCCGTGATGCGACCGACCGCCGTCAGCGGCAGCGGATCGCGCCAATCCGAGCGAAGCCTGTCCCACTGATCGGGCGACAACGTGAACAACAGCTCGAAGTCCTCGCCTTCGTTCAGTGCCGCCCCCAGCGGATCCGCAAGACCTTTCGCGTCCTCGGAGATCGGGATCGCCGATGCCTCGATCAGGGCTCCGACGCGACTCTGATGACAGATGCGGTTGAGATCCGTGCTCAAACCGTCGCTGATGTCCATCATCGCGTGCAGATCCGCGATCCGCGACATCTCCAGCGCCTCCGCGACGCGAGGCGCGAAGTCCAGATGCTTGCGAAGGCCGGAGCCGCCCAGGGAACCGGTGACGCAGACCACGTCGCCCACCCTGGCCCCGCTTCGGCGAACGGGCGGTTTGCCCCCCGGCTTGCTGAGCATCGAGACACAGACGACCAGACGTCCCGAATCCTGCCAGGACGTGATGTCGCCTCCGACCAGCGGGCAACGGTACTTGTCGGCGGCCAGCAGAATCCCCGAGTGCAGTTCCTTCATCTGCGCTTCGCTGAACCCGCGAGGCAGACCCACCGCAACGACCGCGCCGATGGGAATGGTCGCCATCGCGGCGCAATCGCTCAGGCTGGCTGCCATCGACTTGTAGCCGACGCGTTTGAGCCCGGCTTCATGGGCCAAGAAATGCGTGCCGTCGAGCAGCATGTCCGTCGTGATGAGCACCGAGCTGTCGCGGCTCAAGGCGATTTGCGCCATGTCGTCGCCGATGCCGATCGGGATCTCGACGGGCGACAGATCCCGCTGTTGCCGGAACCACCCGGTGATGTCATCTTCTCTGGGGCTCATTGCCGGCCAAATGCCCTTCCCAGAACGCCAGATGCCGACGAACCTGTTCGGGCCCGGCGGCCCCTGCCGACACATACCGCTTCACCACATTGCCTGCGCCGAGATACTCGTAAACGTCCTGCCCGATCGCCGGCGAGCGTTCCTGGAACTGTGCCAGCGAAAGCTGCGACAGGGAGCGGCCCTCCTTCTCGCACTTCGCGACGAGCGAGCCGACGACGCCGTGGGCCTTGCGGAAGGGGACGCCCTTGCGAACCAGATACTCGGCCAACGCGGTCGCGTCGAGGAACCCCGCGTCCAGGCCCGCCGCGATATCCTTCGTCCGAAACGCGGTGTGCGAAACCACCGCCGCGGCGATTTCGAGCGATTTGCCGATGCAGTCGGCAGCGGAAAAGACGTGGATCTTGTCCTCCTGGAGGTCGCGGTTGTATCCCGACGGCTGGGCCTTCAGGATCGTCAACATGGCCATCAGGGCACCGTAGATCGTGCCGGTCTTGCCCCGCATGAGCTCCAGGACGTCGGGATTCCTTTTCTGAGGCATCATGCTCGACGACGTGCAGAAGGCGTCGTCGATCCGGATGAAGCTGAACTCGCTCGAAGAAAAGAGAATCCAGTCCTCGGCCAGGCGGGACAGATGCGCCGCGATCAGGGCGCAATCGAAGATGAACTCCGCGCAGAAATCCCGGTCGCTGACCGCGTCGATGCTGTTGTAGACGATGTCGGTGAACCCGAGGGCCGAGGCGGTTGCCGCCCGGTCGATCGGGAGCGTCGAACCCGCGATCGCACCGCCGCCGAGTGGGGAGACGTTCAGAAGGTCGCGGCAGTTCCCCAGCCGGACCACGTCGCGTTCGAGTTGTTGAACGAAGCTCAACAGGTAGGCGCCGATGACGATCGGCTGCGCCCGCTGCATGTGCGTGTACGCAGGCATCAGGTCGTCCACGTGCCGGGCCGCAAGCGAAACCAGAGCCTTCTGCACTCGCACGATCGCGGTCTGCAATGCGGCGATCTGGTCCCGCATCCAGAGGCGGATGTCGGTGGCCACCTGGTCGTTCCTGCTCCGCGCGGTGTGCAGCTTCTCGCCTGGCTCGCCGATCCGCTTGATCAGCGCGCCCTCGACGGCCATGTGGATGTCCTCGGCGGCCTTGTCGAATTCGAACCGCCCGGCCTCGATGTCGTCGCGGATTCCGAGCAGTCCCTTCTCGATGGCGGCGAACTCGGCCTGCGTGATGAAACCCTGCGCCGCCAGCATGGCCGCGTGGGCGATTGAGCCCATGATGTCGTACTTGTACAGGCGCTTGTCGTAGGACAGGGACTCCACATAGTCCACCGTCAGTTCATCGGGCTTGCTCGACAAGCGTTTTTCCCAGCTTCTCTGCGTATCGGCCATGACTATCGCTCTGACGATTCCTGCGCCGCGCCCCCGCGGATGCGTGCGGCCATCGCTCGGCCCAGGGCTTGGCATTGTTCAAGCTGCTCGGGCGTCGCGCAGAACCTGGCGTCCACGATCGGCTCGATCAGATCCAGTTTGTTGTCCTCGACGAGTTGCTTCATTCCCTTGACCGCCCCGCCGCTCCAGCCGTAACTGCTGAACAGGCCCACCACGCGGTTGACGACTCGCTTCTCGCGAAGCAGATCCAGCAGGTTGTTCATCAGCGGGAACACGCCGGCGTCGTAGGTCGGACAGCCCAGGATGAGGCCCCGATACCGCCAGACGTCGCGGATGATATACGATACGTGGCTTGTCGAAACGTTGTGCGCCCGGATCGTCTTGATCCCGCCTTCAGTGACGCCGCGTTCGACCGCTTCGGCCATCCGCTCGGTGGCCCCGTACATCGAGCCGAACGCAACGACGACGCCGGGCTCCGTCTCCTGGCGGCTCCACCGGTCGTACAGGCGGATGATGTGGCCCGGGTCCGTCCGCCAGATCGGGCCGTGGGTCGCGGCCACGATGCGAAGGGGGACGCCCGCGCCGCCGAGCTTCTGGATCGCCTTCTGAACCATGGGCGAATACTTGCCGACGATGTTCGAGAAGTACCGCAGGATTTCGTCGTCGAAGTAGTGGATGTCCACCTCGTCGTCGAAGATCCCGCCTTCGAGCGCGCCGAATCCGCCGAACGCGTCGCCGGCGAAGAGAATGCCATCGGACATCTCGTATGTCATCATGGTCTCGGGCCAGTGAACCATGGGCGTGAAGAAGAACTTCAACTTGCGGCGGCCCAGCGAAAGCTCCTCGCCGTCGGCGACGATACGGACGTCCTGGACGCCGTAGAGTTCGCGGACGAACTCGGCGGTCTTCTTGTTTCCGATGATCTGGATACCCGGAAAGACCTTCTTGATCAGCGGGATCGCGCCGGAATGGTCGGGTTCGAGGTGATTGACCACCAGGTAGTCGATCTGCCGATCGGGCCCCAGGACCTGGCGGAGCTTCTTGAGGTACCCGTTGACCGACAGGTCCTTGACCGTATCGATCAGGACGGTCTTCTCGTCCACGACGAGATACGAGTTGTAGGAGACGCCGCGGGGAATCGGCCAGATTCCCTCGAACAAGGACGTGCGGCGGTCGTTGACGCCGACCCAGTAGACATCCTTGACGATGGGTATTCCGTATTGCACCGTCTACCTCCCCTTTCCCATGGAGTTCATCGGGCCTCTTGCATGGGTCACAAGCGCCGAGGCCCCCGAGCTTTGCGGTTTCCATTCGATCCGGCCAGGGCGCGTACGCCGCGCCTGCCGCCCCGGTACGATAGTCCAAAGCCCTCCAGGCGTCAACCAAAAGTGGGAATGTGACAACTTGCGGCGGGCATGCCGCTTGCATTCGTCCCCGCCCCCTCGTATCCTTCCGGGATAGAAAGCGATGGCCGGCCCTGTGGTCGCGCCGTCCGATCCGAACCTGCCACCACCCAGGACGCAGAAGACATGAACTCGCTACTGATCACGAATTGCAGATTGTATGATGTGCCAGCCGAGGCCCCCTTGCGATCCATCCTCGTACGCGACGGAGTGATCGAGCGGATCGGCGATGCCGCTCCTTCGATCCTCCCTGACCGCGTCCTCGATGCCGGCGGCCGCGTCGTCGCGCCCGGCTTCATCGAAGTCCACATCCAGGGGGCCGGCGGCGCGGACGTCCTGGACGCGACTGCCGACGCGCTCCGGACGATCTCCAAGACCTGCGCCCGTTTCGGAGTGACGGGCTTCCTTGCCACGACGGTGTACAAGCACGGCCAGAAGAACGCCCACCTGCGCCTGGCTGCGGAATACACAGGCCGGGACCTGGGCGGCGCGCGGCTTCTCGGAACGCATCTGGAAGGTCCCTTCATCTCGCAACACAAACGGGGCATGATCCAGCCGGACTGCCTGGCGGTGGCAACACCCGCCGTTCTTGAAAACATTTACGCCCTGCTGGGCGACACGCTCGCGATGATGACCGTGGCGCCGGAACTGCCCGGCAGCGAAGAGATCATCCGAACGATGATGGCCCGCGGAACGGTCGTCTCCTTCGGCCATTCCAAGGCCACATACGAAGAGGCGCTGCGAGGTTTCGACCTGGGCATCGCCCACGTGACCCACACATTCAACGCGATGCCTTCTCTGCACCATCGCGATCCGAGCCCCCTGGCGGCGATCTTCGAGCGGCCGGGCGTCACCTGCCAGGTGATCACCGACGGCGTGCACATCCACCCGGCCGTCCTGCGGCTCACCTACAAGGCCATCGGTCCCGAGCGGTTCGTGACCATCACCGACGGCATCCAGGCCCTGGGTCTGCCCGATGGCCGCTACGTCTACAACAGCATGGAATACGAATGCCGAAACGGAACGCCGCGGTACAAGGATGGGACTCTGATCGGCACCGCGGTGCCTCTGAACGACCTGCTGACCCGCCTGATGCGATTCACGGGGTGCCCCCTCTCGGAGGCCATTCGGACCGTCACCGAGAACCCCGCCCGCGTGCTGGGGCTGGACAAACGCAAAGGCCGAGTCTCCCTGGGCTACGACGCCGACCTGGTCATTCTGGAGAACGACTTGTCTGTGAACACGACTCTCGTCGGGGGCAAGATCGTCTACCAGCGACCCACCGCAACGAATTAGGCTCAAACCGGTTTCGCGACTTCTTCCAGAACTCCGATCGTGCGTTCAATGTCGTCGGCCGTGATGCCGTAGTGCGTGACCGCGCGGATGCGTTTGGGACCCACGCTGAGCATGCGAACACCGCGATCGCTCAGCCGTTTGATCAGCGTATCCGCGGCCAGACCTGTCCCAACCACGTCGAAGTAGACGATGTCCGTGTGGACATTGGCCGGATCGATGGCCAGCCCCTCGATTCCCGCAATCCCCTCGGCAAGGCGTCTGGCGTTGTCATGGTCCTCCCGGAGCCTGTCGACCATCTTCTCCAAAGCCACGATGCCTGCGGCGGCCAAGACGCCGGCCTGCCTCATGCCGCCGCCCAGGACCTTGCGAACGCGACGCGCCTCGGCGATGAACGCCTTGGATCCGCAGATCACCGAGCCGACCGGTGCGGCCAACCCCTTGGACAAGCAGATGCTCAACGAATCGACGGACGCAGCCAGCTCCTTCACATTCACGCCCAGCGCAACGGCCGCGTTGAAGAGCCTCGCACCATCGAGGTGGATGCCTAATCCACGGCGGCGTGCCAAGTCCGCAACCGCCCCCGTATACTGCGGCGTCAGCGGCACGCCGCAACACCGGTTGTGCGTGTTCTCAAGACAGATCAGCCTCGTGCGGGGGAAGTGGACGTTGTCGGGCCGAATGGCTGCCTCGATATCCTCAAGGCGAAGCGTGCCATCCGGCTGGTTGGGGATCGTGTGAGGATGGATGCCGCCGAGAGCCGCGATCCCGCCTCCCTCGTAGATGAACGTATGCGATTGGTCCCCCAGAATCACCTCTTCCCCCCGCCGGCAGTGCGTCAGGATCGACGTCAGGTTCCCCATGGTCCCGCTGGCGACGAATAGGCCCGCCTCCTTGCCGACGCGTTCGGCCGCCATGCGTTCCAGGCGATTGACGGTGGGGTCCTCGCCGAAAACGTCGTCGCCCAGTTCAGCCTGAGCCATCGCCTCCCGCATCTCGTCGGAGGGCAGGGTCACCGTGTCGCTTCGCAGATCCACCACATGCATGATACGCACCTTCGCTTACGGACTTCGAATGGGCCGTCCTGTTCAACAGGGGCAAGGATAGTCCGATGGAGCGACTCCGTCAATAGAACCGCGACGCTGCAGGAATTCAGCCTGCTTTCTCGTTGGCTGGATGGAGGGACTCGCGTATGATGGCATGCGCTATGTTCGCGATGCTGTACCTGATCGGCGGTTTCCTGTTCCTCGCTTCGGCGGCCGCGCACGTCTATGTCCGAGTGAAGCTGCGCCCGCGGGACGATTCCGATCTCGACGAATACTACCATGAGTTCGAGGATCAGCATCCGCAGTATGCCAGGTACACCAAGTGGCTCCAGATTACTCTGGGCGGCGCGGCCTTGGGGCTTGTCCTGATGTTCGTTCCGGCCGTCATTTAAAATCGCGTGACGCGAGTGTCCCCTTCGCACGGCCGTCCCCAGAAACACGAGAAGCTGGCGGCCGAACACGACCGCCAGCTTCATGCTTTTTCGTTGCCTCGTGGACCCGGCAGGGATTACTCGAAGGCAATGCCCAGACCGATGCTCGCGTCGTCCAGGGTGCGGCGGCGATCCACTCGCACGATCCGCCCCCGCTTGATCCGAGCGTACTGCCCCTTCTCCTGCGCCAGGGTGTCCGTCCTCGGGAAGTTCAGTTCGACCACGCTGCCCTCTCGGGCCGGCGTGCTCAGCGGAACCGTGATCAGAGCCCCTGTCTTACTGATGTTGGCGCTGCGCCCGTTAAAGAACCGATCCGCCTCCGGAAGCCAGACACTGACCGGCCAAGAGAGATCCGTCCTGCGTTCCCTGCGTTGCTCCAGCAAAGTTTCCATGATCTGAACCTCCATTGTACTTGGGTTTAGCCAACGGCTCAGTTATCGGTGACACGAAGATAGGGCCTTTAGAGAATGTAGCGAATACATCGACAGAGACTTGAAATCCACCTTCTTTTTCATTCGTCTCGACGCAGCACTCCTGATTATCGGTCCAAGGACGCCACATCACGCCGGAAGATCCTGACTCGCCCTTGCGGGTCCCGCCCATTTGGTGTATCGTGATTCCCATGGCAGCAGAGATCATCAAGATCAGTGGCCGTCCGGGAGACCTGGACCGAATCAAGGAAGCAGCGAAGGTCGTTGAATCCGGCGGCCTAGTCGCCTTCCCCACGGAGACCGTCTACGGCATCGCCTGCCGCGTCGAGTCCAAGGCTCTAGACCGCCTGGACCGGATCAAAGGTCGCGACGCGAGGAAGCACTACACCCTGCACATCGGACAGATCGACGAGTACCGCAAGTACGTTCCGAAGGTCGGCCTCCGCGGCGAGAAACTCATCAGTCGGGGCTGGCCGGGCCCGCTGACCCTGGTGTTCGAGGTTGCCCCCGGTCCGCTCGCGGAGCACAGGAGCCGCTTCGGCGACGACGTCGCCAACACGATCTACAAGGATGGCACAATCGGCGTCCGCTGCCCCGACCATCCAGTCGCCTCCCTCCTGCTGCGACTGGTGAGCCACCCCGTGGTGGCGCCAAGCGCCAACCGTGCCGGCCGCGAACCGCCCAAGGACGCCAATCACGCAATCGCGGAGCTGGGCGACGATCTGGACATTGTCCTGGACGCCGGACCGTGCAAGTATGGAACCAGCAGCACCGTGGCGATGGTCGGCCCGCACGGCGTCCGGTTGCTGCGGGAAGGCGTCTATTCCGCCGCCCAGGTGAAAAAAATGTCCGACCTGACCTTTCTGTTCGTCTGTACGGGCAACACGTGCCGCAGCCCGATGGCCGAGGGGCTGTTCGCCAAATACCTGGCGGAAAAAATCGGCTGCGGCGTTGACGAACTGGGGGAACGGGGCTATAAGGTCCTTTCTGCGGGTACCATGAGACTGGCCGGCGCGCCTGCCAGCGCTGAAGCGGTCAGAGCGTGTGCCCTGAAAGGAGTTGACATCGGCGATCATGTGAGCCGGCCCTTGTCCCGGCTGCTCATCGACGCCAGCGACTTCGTCTACTGTATGACGCAGGCGCACTGCGACCAGGTTGTTGCCATCTCGCCCGAGGCGGAGCGGAAATGTCGCCTCTTGAGCTCCGACGGCGAGATTCCCGATCCGATCGGCCAACCCCAGGAGAGTTTCAATCGGTGTGCCGGTTACATTGAAGCGGCCGTGAAGGCAAGAGTGAGTGAGCTCGTGTTATGAAGATAGCCGTAGGAAGCGATCACCGGGGTTACGACGCCAAGCAACTGATCAAAGCGATCGTCGCCCAGATGGGCCACGAGTGCATCGACGTCGGAACCGATAGTGCGACTCCCGTGGACTACCCGGACCTCGCCTACATGGCGGCCAAGACCGTGTCGGACAGGACCGCCGACAGAGCCATCCTGATCTGCGCCACGGGTCTGGGCATGAGCATCGCGGCCAACAAGGTGCGCGGCATCCGAGCCGCCCTCTGCCACGATGAACTCAGCGCGAGAATCTCCCGCGACCACAACGACACCAACGTCCTGTGTCTCTCGGGCGACCAGATCGGCGAGGTGTTGCTCCGCAGGATTGTTGAAGCATGGATGACGACGGAGTTCAGCGGGGGCCGCCACCAGCGGCGAGTCAACAAGATCACCGCGATCGAAGAAGGCCGCGATCCTCGGGAAATCACGAACGGCTGATCGCGGGCATGATGGTCACCCGGCCCGCACCTCCTCCGATCGCGCCGCTTCACGCGGCACAGACCCCACCGGCAACTGCCGCCCCTCCCAGTGCCCTACCGCCGCGGCCAGTTCTTCAGCGCAGACGCGGTCCAGATCGAGCAACGTGCGCTCAACCTGGCTCACGTAGTTTCCACGTTCCTCCGGGGAAATCCGTCGGGGCACGACAATGGGGTCGCCGAAGGCCACATGAACCCGGCCAAAGGGCTTGACGACGATGAACCGATCCCAGCTCTTGAGCAGAGACTTTCGGCTGGCGTCGTAGCTGACTGGAATGATTCGCGCGCCGGTCATCTGGGCCAACTTCACAACGCCTTCGCCGACGACCAGAGCCGGCCCTCGGGGCCCATCCGGCGTGATGGCGACATTGCTCCCGGCGGCGATTCGTGAGACAAGCTTGCGGACCGCGGCTTGCCCGCCCCGGCTGCTCGAACCCCTGACAGCATCCTGCTTGAGCCGCCGCACCAGGGCGGCGCCATAGTCGCCGTCGCGACTCATGCTCACGAGCATGCAGGCCCTGCGCCGCGGCGATCGCATCAGATAATAATAGACTAGGTAAAAGAGCCGGCTATGCCAGAACACAAAGATGTTGTTGCCCTGCTCGACGTAATCGTCGAAGACATCGCGCCTCGTCACTGTCAACCGATTGGAGCCGCAGACGCACCTGAGCAGCAGGCTGAAGGAGAATGCGAAGACGATGGTCAGGATCTTGTGCATGATTCGGATCAGCGACTCCCCAATCGACCTCTTTCCACACGCCGACGAATGCGCGCAGCCCCCTATGACGGCGCGCAGCCTGCAACCGCACACCCTGCCTCCGCGGGCACCATGACCCCAATCCCATAGCCCCCGCTAGACCCTACTCGAGCTTCTGCTGAAGCTGCTGGAGCACGGCGCGAACCGACGTCATTTGCTCCTGCAATTCCACCATCTGCTGGGTCTGAGTCTTGAGCCGCTCGCTCAAGACGTCGACCTTCGCCTGGGCGTTCTTGGCGTCCGCCATCGCGGCGTTCCGCGACTTGGTCAGGGCGGCCACCTGCTTCTCCAGCAGGCCCCGGGTATCCACGAGGCTCGTGACCATCGTCTGAAGGTCGTCACGCGATTTGACGAGTTCGTCGACGCGCTGCTGGAGTTGGTCGCGCGAGGCGCTCAACTGATCCAGCTTCTGTTGCAGCTCGGTCCGGGCGGTGGTCAACTGCCCGACCTTGCCCTCCAGCTCGCCGACCTTCGTCTCCAACCCGCTGCGGGCGACCGTCAGATCCCGGATCTGCTTTTGCAGATCTTCCTTGGCCTTCCTGGCGTCCGCCAGACCCGATTCGGCTTCGTTCAGCGACTTCTCCAGCCGTGCCACATCCGTCTGGAGCTGCCCTTTTTGACGTTGGCTCTCATCCAGCGCCGTCTTGAGTTGCTTGACCTCGGCGCTGGCCTCGGCCTTCTCGCCAGCCGTTCCGTTGCATCCCGCCACGGCAGCAAGCAAACAAACCGTCGCGACAACCCCTGCGACCACGCACCCTCGTCTCATCACTCCGTTCCTCCTTTCCTTCCGTTATCACCCTGCAAACGGCTCTCCCCTCGGCCTGGGACATCCGCCACGTGCGAGCGGCTTCCATTCACCCTTCCATCACAGACGCTCCTGCAAACGAGCGGAACCCGGTCTCCGCCGAGCCCCCCTCTTAGACTCTAGCCGCAGAAGAGGCTCGTCGCCTCCCCGCGGGCCCAACTGTGCTGACGATGGGCGTCGCACAAGTCCGCACAGCGTGTACGCTTACGACGCTGTCCATACCAACCGAACGCCACTTGCGATAGCGGGTATCCAGAAGCTCGCTGGTGTTCATCTTCTGCAACTGCGACAATGTCTGGGAGATGTACGATTCGACGTTGTAGACCGTGTCGTGCACGTTGCGATGGGCGCCGCCCACAGGCTCGGGAATGATGGCGTCCACCAGACCCAATCGGTGCAGATCCTTGCTGGTCAGCTTCAGAGCCTGCGCCGCGTCGGGCGCCTGCGAACCGTCGCGCCACAAGATGCCCGCGCACCCTTCCGGCGAAATCACGGAGTAGTAGGCAAACTCCAGCATGGCCAGGCGATCCCCCACCGCGATACCCAAGGCGCCGCCGGAACCGCCCTCTCCGATACAGACGCTGACCACCGGGACCCTCAGCCGGGACATCTTGCTCAGGTTGACCGCGATAGCCTGGGCTTGGCCCCGCTCCTCGGCGCCGATCCCCGGATAGGCGCCGGGCGTGTCGATCAGCGTTACGATCGGCAGGCCGAACTTCTCAGCGAACTTCATCTTGGCCAGGGCCTTGCGATACCCCTCCGGGTTCGGACACCCGAAATTGCAGGCAATCTTCTCCTTGGTCGTCTTGCCCTTGTTCTGCCCGACGATCAAAACCCTGTTGCGAGCGATCTGGCCGATCCCGGTCACGATCGCGCGGTCGTCACCGAAACATCGGTCGCCGTGCAGTTCGCGAAAATCCTTGACCATCAGACTCAGATAGTCGCTCAGGAGCGGCCGCTGGGGATGCCGGGCCACCTGAACCGTCTGCCAAGCCGTCAGGCTGGAGTACACCCGCTTGAGTTCCGCGATCCGGTCCTTCTCCAAGCGTCGAATCTCGACGGAATAGTCAATGCCCTTCTTCGTGCCGAGCCTGCGCAACTCTTCGATCTGCTGCTCAAGCTCGGCGACCTTCTGCTCGAAATCCAAGTAGCCGCCGCCCACTCTGTTGCCTTCGGACGCCATACCTTATTCTGCCCACTCCATAGAGTGTAAACTCCACTTGATCTTCTGAAACGGCCTTGCCCACACAAAAAACCGGCCGCTCATCGGCGGCTCCCAAGTTTCTTTCGCCGGGTCCTTCGGCTATTCTAGTAGATGTAGAATGTAGCATCTTGCCCGGCCAAATCAAAGAAAAAAATTTGACAGCTCTGGGCGATCACTATAGGCTTGTGTATCGCCCGTGGGGCACATTTCTCTTGTAAGGTCTTGTTCGTGAAGAGTTTACAGCAGGTTTCCATCATAGGGTTGGGGCTTCTCGGCGGTTCGATCGCGCTGGCCGTGCGTCAACGGATGCCCGGGCTACAGGTGGTCGGCTACAGCCATCGCCCCGCGACGCGCCGTAAGGCCAAGGCCCTGGGGATCGCCAACCAGGTGCGTGGGGATCTTGCCGCCGCGACGGCTACCGCCGATCTGGTCATCCTGGCGACCCCCATCTTCACGTTCGAGAAGTACTTCAAGGACCTCTCCGGTATCGTACCGCGAGGCTGCATCGTAACGGACGTGGGCTCGACCAAACTACTCCCCCACCAGTGGGCCGAGCAAAGCCTTGGAAATTGCGCCCACTATGTGGGCTCGCATCCGATCGCCGGATCAGAACAGCGAGGGGTCGAGTTCGCGCGCGACGACCTGTTCGACACCGCCCGGTGTATCCTGACCGCGACCCCGGCGACCAGCCGCCCGGCGATGAGAGTCCTCAAGGCCTTCTGGTCCGCGTTGGGCTGCTCCATGCGGGTGATGAACCCCGCCGAACACGATCGCGTCTACGCGAACATCAGCCATCTGCCCCATGTGATCGCCGCCGGCTTGGTCAACGCCAGCGACGAAGAGGACATGAAGTTCGCCGGCAAGGGGTTCCTGGACAGCACCCGAATCTCGTCCGGTCCGGCGTCGATCTGGACGGACGTTCTGCTGGCCAACCGAGAGAACATCGCCGCCGGGCTCGACCGCGCGATCGCGGAGCTTTCGAGGCTGCAGGCGGCCATCAAGGATGGAGAGAGGGACCAGATTACGGAATTGCTCGAGACCGCTCGAAGCAAACGAGCCGCCCTCGTCAAGTATAAGATCAGAAGGAAGGAACTACTTTAGTGAGACAATGGCGTTTCGAGGTCTTCAACCGGCCCAGCCTCCCGGACGTTGCAGGCAACGGCGTGCTGGCCGATATTCGCGAGCTAGGCATCACCACGGTGGAGGTTGTTCAGTCGGCTCGGGTTTTCCTCATCGAGGCCGACTTTGACGAGACGTTCGCGGAACGAGTCGCCCGCGAGCTGTTGGCGGATCCCGTCTGCGAGCAGTACCACATCGGGCGAAGCGGTCCCCCGGCCGGGCTGGCCAAGGCGACGCTCATCGAAGTGCACCTCAAGAGCGGCGTGACGGACCCGGTCGCCGAGTCGGTCATGGCGGCCATCAAGGACATGGGCGCGACCCCCGCCGGCGTGCGGACGGCCCGCAAGTACATCCTCCTGGGCGAAATCAAGCCCAGTCAGGTCGAGACGATCGCCCGCAAGATCCTGGCCAACGACGTCATCGAGGACGTCGTCCTAGGCGACCAGGCCGAGCCTCCCAGCCCTCATCTCAAACCCTACGAGTTGAACCTCGTCCACTGGCCCATTCGCGACCTGGACGACGCCGGGCTAGAAGCGCTGAGCAAAGGACGTGACCTGTTCCTCAACCTGGTCGAGATGAAGACGATCCAGGAGTACTTCCGCACGCTCGGCAGAGAACCGACCGACATCGAGCTGGAGAGCATCGCCCAGACCTGGAGCGAACATTGCGTCCACAAGACGCTCAAGAGCCAGGTCGACATGGACCACGAAGGCCAGCAGATCCACTTCGACAACCTGCTCAAAGAGACCGTTTTCAAGGCCACCAAGCAGCTCGACAAGCCCTGGTGCATCTCCGTGTTCGCCGACAACGCCGGCGTGGTCGAGTTCGACGAGGAGTCGGCCGTATGCTTCAAGGTCGAAACGCACAATCACCCCTCCGCCCTGGATCCCTACGGCGGCGCGGCCACCGGCATCGGCGGCGTCATTCGCGACCCCATGGGCACCGGCATGGGCGCCCGGCCGATCGCCAACACCGACATCTTCTGCTTCGGCCGGCCCGACAAGAGACTGGACGAAGTCCCCAAGGGCGTGCTGCATCCCCGGCGAATCATGCGAGGTGTAGTCTCGGGCGTCCGCGACTACGGCAACCGCATGGGCATCCCGACGGTCAACGGAGCCATCTACTTTGACGATCGCTACATGGCCAATCCGCTCGTCTATTGCGGCAACATCGGGGTGATGGACAAGAGCAAGGCCTTCAAGCACCAGCAGAGCGGCAACCTGATCGTCGTCGTCGGCGGGCGAACCGGTCGCGACGGCATCCACGGCGCCACCTTCTCCAGCGGCCAGATGACGCACGAGCACGAGACAATCTTCTCGCACGCCGTGCAGATCGGCAACGCCATCACGGAAAAGAAGACGCTCGATGTGCTCCTCCAGGCCAACGAGGCCGGGCTCTATGAGGCCATCACCGACTGCGGGGCCGGCGGCCTGAGCAGCGCGGTGGGCGAGATGGGCGAGAAGCTCGGGGCCGAGGTCGATCTCGACAAAGTGCCTCTCAAATACACCGGCCTGAGCTACACGGAGATCTGGATCAGCGAGGCCCAGGAACGCATGGTGATCGCAGTCAAGCCGGAGAACCTCGAAGCCGTCCAGAAGATCTTCGCCAGCGAAAACGTAGAGGCCACGGTCATCGGCCGCTTCACGGACGACAAGAAGCTCCGCCTGCGCTACAACGGCCGCCAGGTGGGCGAGCTGGACATGGAATTCCTCCACGACGGCGTGCCGAAGTATCGACGCCGGGCCTCGTGGAAGAACCCCAAGCTCAGCGAGCCCACGCTGCCGAAGAAAGACAACTACACCGACGACCTCCTCGGCCTGCTGTCGTCCTACAACATCGCCAGCAAGGAGTGGGTCATCCGCCAGTACGACCACGAGGTCCAGGGCGGCTCTGTGGTCAAACCGCTGGTCGGCGTCGCCAACGACGGCCCCAGCGACGCGGCGGTCGTGCAGCCCAAGTACACCTCGCAGAAGGGCCTCGCGATCAGTTGCGGCATGAACCCGCTCTACGGCGACATCGATCCCTACTGGATGGCCCTGGCGGGGATCGACGAGGCCGTCCGGAATCTGATCTGTGTCGGCGGACGCGTGGACCGCATCGCCCTGCTGGACAACTTCTGCTGGGCCCGCTGCACCGATCCCGAGGTCTTGGGCAGCCTGGTGCGGGCCGCGCAGGCCTGCTACGACGGCGCGATCGCCTACCAGGCCCCGTTCATCTCCGGCAAGGACTCTCTGAACAACGAGTTCGTCTGCGAAGACGGCTCGCTCATCCGCATCCCGCCCACTCTGCTGGTCAGCGCCATGTCGATCGTGGACGACATCGACAAGTGCGTGACGATGGACCTCAAGCGGGCGGGCAACCTGCTCTTCGTCGTCGGCCGGACCTGCAACGAACTGGGTGGATCGCACTATTACAAGGAAAACGGGCACACAGGCGCCAACGTCCCGAAGCTCGATCTGAAACTGGCGCCGCAGATCGCCGCCCGGATCGCATCGGCCATCGCCGACGGACTGGTCGCCGGTTGCCATGACTGCTCCGAGGGCGGCCTGGCGGTCGCGCTGGCGGAAATGGCGTTCGCGGGCGGACTCGGCATCGAGGCGAATCTGCGCAGGCTGCCCAGGAGCAAGGACTGCTCCCGGACGGACGCGCAGTTGTTCAGCGAGTCCAATAGCCGGTACATCGTCGAGGTGACGCCGGAGAACTTCGACGCGTTCGCCAAGAGAATGCTGAATCTGCCGTTCGGCCAGATCGGCACGGTGACCGGGACGCCGCGTCTGCTCGTCAAGGACGACGATGGCCGCAAGGTCATCGACGCCGAGATCGGCGTTCTCAAAGAGGCATGGCAGAGAACATTCGCCTGGTGACAACACGGTTGGAGCTTAGAGATTACAGATGGAACAAGTTCGAGCGATCATCCTGCGGGCGGCGGGCATCAACACCGACCTGGAGACTCAATACACGTTGGAACTGGCCGGGGCCAAGGCGGACCGGGTCCACATCAATCGGCTGATCGAAGACAAGGGACTGCTCGATCAGTACCACATCGCGATCTTCCCCGGCGGCTTCAGCTACGGCGACGACGTCGCGGCCGGCAAGATCATGGCCAACCAGGTCGTGCACCACCTGGCCGAACCCGTCCAGAAGTTCATTGACGACGGCAAGCTCGTCCTGGGCATCTGCAACGGCTTCCAGGTCCTGGTCAAGGCGGGCATTCTGCCCGGCGGCACCAACTTCCGACAGGAAGACGTCACCATCACCAACAACGACAGCGGCAAGTACGAAGACCGTTGGGTCTACCTCCAGCCGCAAACGGACCGGTGCGTCTTCATCGAGCCCGGCAAACGGATTTACGTGCCGATCGCGCACGGCGAGGGCAAGCTCGTCGCCAAGAGCCCCGAGGCCCTGGAGAGGCTCAAGAGCGAAGGGCATGTCGCGTTCAAGTACGTCGACGCCAACGGTCAGGAAGGGCCCTTCCCGATCAATCCGAACGGCTCGACCGAGTCCATCGCGGGTCTGACCGACAAGACCGGCCGGGTGCTGGGGCTCATGCCGCACCCCGAGCGATACATCCGGCGGACGCAGCACCCCCACTGGTCGCGTCTGGGCAAGGACCTCCGGCCGGACGGCATCGAGATGTTCCGCAGGGCGGTCAAGTACGTGCGGGAAAATCTGCTGGCGTCCTGCTCGGCGTAGTCGCCCCTGAGTCGGCGTGTCATCTGTGGCGAACGATCTCCACGCCGACCGTGCGCGCAAATCGCAGCACGCCGGGCTTTTCGACCGCGACTTTGACGCATTCGATCCGCTGGTCCTTGAGGCACTCGTCGGCGATCCGCTGGGCCAGGGCCTCGATCAGGCGGTACTGCGTGCGCTCGGTCGCCTGGAGGATCTGCCTCTTGAGGACGCTGTAATCGACGCTGTCGGCCAAGGCGTCGGTCCGGCCCGCCTTGCGGAGATCGACCCACAGGTCGATCTGGACCACGACGTCTTGCATCTCCCGGCGTTCCACCTCTTCCACGCCGATGATGCACCGAACCACCAGGTCGCGGATAAAAATCCGGTCGGATGTCGCCGGCATCGCGTCGTCAGTCATACATGTGTCCCTTCAAGTGGTATCCGCCGTCGATGTAGAGGATCTGGCCCGTGACGAATCGGCTGCGGACCAGGAACAGCATGGCGTCGACGACATCCTGCGGCCCGCCGTAGCGATTCAGCGGATTGGCGTGCGCCAGCCGTTGCAGATAGGTCTCATCCTCCCCCGCCGGCGGCAGAATCAAGCCCGGCGCGATCGCATTGACGGCGATCCGGGGCGCCAATTCCATCGCCAGCATTCGAGTCAAGGTCAGGAGGACGCGCTTGCTGATGTGATAGGATGCGTGCGTCTTGTCGTACACCGTCACGCGGGTGTCGAGCAGATTGACGATATGCCCGGCGCCCTGCTGCCCGGCCATTTCCCTGGCCAGCGTCAGCGGCGCGATCGCGTGGACGCGAAGATTCAGCAGAATCGATTCCTCGGTCGCCTCCCAAAGGGTGTCCTGCGCGTAGATCGAGGCATTGTTGATGAGAATGTCGATCGGCCCAGCCAGAGCGAGAGCATCCGCGAAAAGCTGCTTGGCCTGCCTCTCGTCGGTCAGATCGCCCTGGAGCGGCCACGCGGAGCCTCCCGCCCGACGAATCTCATCGCACAGGGCAACCGCCTCGGTTTCGGAATGATTGTGATGGACCACGACCGCGGCGCCCTGCTCGGCCAAAGCCGTCGCCATGGCCCTGCCGATGCGTCTGGCGGCCCCTGTGACCAGGGCGGTCCGTCCTGCCAGCGAGATGCTCGAATCACTCATGCTCAGCCCAATTCCGTATCGCGGTTGGCTGTATTCTATCGCCGGACGCACCGCGGGCAAGTGGGCTCTCGCTGCGACCGGGCCCCATCGCGCATCATCAGCAAATGGCGTCGGGACGCTTCAGACGCAGCGGCCGTCATTCGACGCCGGCCAGCCAGTTCGCCGAGAACAGGGCGAGATCCGGCCAGTCCACCTCGCCGGATTGGTCGAGGTCCACGCCGGAACAGTGTCCGTTCGCCTGGCCGCAGGCGCGGCTGCGCCACTGGGCCGCGAACCACGCGAAGTCGGTGAAGTTCACGCCGTCCGGGCAGGTGAAATCCCCCGCCGGAATCTGCCACTGGAGGATCGGATAGCTGAGCCCCTCGCACATGATCCAGGTCGAGCCGAAATCCCAGTTCATGTCCAGGTAAGGGGTGCCCATCTTCATTTCGGCGGTCGTCTTGCCCGTCCCGCCGGCACTGGTCGCTTGGCCGCTGGCCTCGGTGTCCCAGAGGGATCCGAGCGTCTGGCCCTGGGCTCTCTTGTATCCCACGAGTCCTCCGAGTGCCTGGCTGCCTGTGACCCTTCCGACGCTGTAGCATCGAAAAACCTGCCCGGCCACCAATTGCCCCACCAGCCCGCCGACGTATATGCCCCCTTGGACACGGCCCTTGGCGTAACAGCAATCCACGAGCCCCAGCTCCTTCGAGACGCCTCCGACGAAACCGCCGACGCTGTCATTGCCGGCCACCGCGGCCTTCGAATAGGAGCCGACCACCGTGCCCGAACCGATCCGCCCGACCAGTCCCCCGACGTATCGAGCGCCGGTGACGCTGCCGGTCGACCAGCAGGCGTAGAGCCTGCCGTCCACCAGGCCGACGAGGGCTCCGACCTCCTCGTTCCCCGAGACGCTCGCCCCGGTCACCGAGCAGCCGGAGAGCCCGCCGCTGCCCAGATATCCCACCAGGGCGCCGACGCCCATGTTGTCGGCGACGACATTCGGCCGAACCAGGTGCAGATCGGTGATGTCGCCCGTCACATAGCAGAACAGCCCGACGTACTGGGCCTTCATATCCTTGTACCGGAATCCGCGGATGGTCTTTCCGCCGCCGTCGAAGCTGCCGCGGAACGGCTGATTGGCGTTGTTGCCCTGCGAAACCCACCGGCCGATCGGCTGGAGGGTCGTCTGGTCGTAGTCCGAAAGGTCGATGTCGCTGACCAGCCTGAAACTTGAGCCCCAGTCGGCCGGGGTCCGGCCGATCTCGA
>JAAYVJ010000673.1 GCA_012517265.1 Planctomycetota bacterium
CAGGCCGGCCGGGCCCGGCGTCGGGCTCGTGCGACTGCCCACGCCGATCGTGAGCTTGCGGACGTTGTTCATCTTGACGCCGGCGGCGGTGAACTCGCTCAGCGGAATCCGCCACTCCTGCCAGGTCGACAGGAGCGTCGCCGCCGGATCCGGATGGACGACCGTCTTGCTCTTGCCTGCGCCGTCCTTGACAGTCACGTACAAGGGGGCCGCGTCGTTGGTGGGCTGCGCCGGGCCGATCGTCGCGACCGACCAGTCGCCGGTCACGGTCCCTGTGAAGGAGATGTTCGAGTACAGGGCGGTCGTCATCGCGGCGGCGTTGTGGCTGGTCACCGACAGGCCGATGTAGACGGTGGACGTGAAGTTGATCGACTGCGGGTTCCACGTCATCGAGGTCCACTTGGCCCCGTCGGAGGAGTAGAAGCAGTTGATGTTGGCGCCCGACCGCTCGATCTTGATCCAGACCGGGATTTTGAGAGCCTTCTGCTCGTCCGTCGCGACCGCCGTGTCGCTCGTGGCGGCCCCGAGGCTGACGAGCCGGCCCTGGTATCGGACGCCCTGGCCCGGCGTCGCGTACACTGCGGCGAACCGCGAGCCCGCGCTGAGGTCCTCTCGGATCATCACGCCGGCCTTGGCCCACTCGTTCGTGTTGTCGAGGCTCTCGACCTTGGCGACCAGCGTGCCGTTGCCGCTGAGCTGCTTGAACGCGAAGCGGAACTCGTCGGCGGAGTTCCAGATGTCCGCGCCGCCGGCGCTCATCTTGACGCTGCCGGGGGCGGGCTCGGCGAAGCCGACCGGATTGCCGCGGAAGAACAGCGTCAGGGTGTCGGCGCCGTTGGCGGTCCAATCCTGGCCCGAATCCCACTCGCGATCTCCCTCGCTGTAGTGCGGCGCGGCCACGTTGTTGTACGCGAAGGGCATGGCCTGCCTGCCGCCGTGGACGATCGTCCTCTCGGCGAACGGGGCGTCGATGTACCCGACCGTCGAGCCGCTGGCCTGGGTGGTCAGGCCGTCGATCCAGGTCTGATAGATTCGCGAGCCTTCGTCGTCCGTGTAACCTTCGAAATCGTCTACGGTCACATAGGGTTTCGTCGTGAAACTCCACACACTGCTCTGCCAGACGGCCGGCGTCTCGGCCTGGTTCACCTCGGCGACTTTCCAATAGTAGGTCGTACCGAGCGTCAGCGGGCCGGGGTCGAATTCAGGGGCGACGACGGTCTGCATCGAAGCGGTTCCGTTCGCCACCGCCTGCTGGTTCGTGCCGAAGTACACCTCATGCGAACCGGCTTCGCGGCCGGGCCGCCAGCCGAGGGTCGCATCGACCTGCACTCCCGCAGCGCCGGAGGCCGGCTGCGGCTCTCTCGGGCTGACGGGAACGTAGTAGAATCGCACTTCGCCGAGGCCGAATTGCGGCGTCAGGCCGCCCCAGTTGTTCCGGGCCGTCAGGCGGACGTATCGGGCCGAGACGCCGGTGAAGTCCACGATCGCTGCGGCGGTGTAGTTCTCCTGGGCCGGGGCCTGGGGGATTTCCGTCTCGGTGAGCGTCGTCCAGGCGACGCCGTCCTGCGAGTACTCCACCAGCGTGTCCTTGAACCCGAATCCCAGCACGCCTTCGAACAGGACGTTGTAGTTCCACACTCGCATTTCGCTGAGCTTGTAGACCTGGTCGAACTGGTACTGGATCCACGCCGGCTGCGGGGCGGCCTTGCCGCTGAGCCACATGGCGTCGTTGGCGGTCGAGTGCCCGCCGGCGGCGTTCATTCCCGAGTTGTTGACGGTGTTCTCGGGTCCCATGCCGGCCTCAAAGCTGGAGGCCGTGGCGGTGACGCCGGTCACGCGATAGGTGAGCGGCTCGGTCGTGAAGCTCCAGACGTAGCCTTTCACCGTGGCCGGGCCGACCTCGTCGATTCGCCAGTAGTAGGTTGTTTCAAGCTCCAGCCTCGCGGAGGGCTGGTAGCTGTTCGCGTCCTGGGCCTGGCCGACGAGCACGCCGAGCGGGTTGGCCCGGGTCGCCGCGGCGACGTCCGCCTGGACCGTTCCGAAGTAGACGTCGTGGGCCGTTGCCGACGGTCCGGGCGTCCAGGACAGCGAGACGTCGCGGCGGACGTCGGTCGCCAGGTCGGCCGGAACGGGCCCGGTCGCGTAGTCCGGAATGCCCCGAGCGCTCTCGGCCGGACCGTGCCCGGTGGGCGTGTAGGCGTCGTTGGTCGTCAGGACGATTTTGTCGAAGACCATGCCGTCCTCGCGCATGTAGATGTTCAGGGTGTGCACGCCGGGCTCGGTGATCTCGAACGAGGACGGCGGACCGTCCATCGTGGTGCGCGACCAGTTGTACGCGACCTGCCAGCCGGACATGTTGTCGCAGGTTGCGATCTCCTTGCCGTCCAGGCCGGCGTGGGCGGAGTCGCCGTTGCCGTCGATGCCGAACCCGAGAATCCAGACGTAGTGGGTCCCGGTCTTGACGAAATTGATCTGGAAGTCCAGGTGGGGGCCGCTGGCGGCGTAGCCGGTCTTGATCGTCTTGCCTCCGGCGGAGGTGTTCGGCATGCTCTGCATCGCCTGGCCGCCGCTGAATCCCTCGGCCGCGGTGAATCCTGCGGCGGTGGTGACCGGCGACCAGGTGTTCGTCGTGGTTTCGACCTTGTTGTCGTAGTGTTCCGCTTCCACGCACACCAGTCCGTCGGGGCCTCCGTCCTGCTGGAATGGCTCGGCGGCCGCGACGAAACTTGCCAGGCCGAGGCACAAGAGAAGACACGTCAGATGCAATGGGGTTCCGCGCATGACAATCCTCCTCAAGAAGAAAACCGGGCAATTGCGTATGATCGGCAAGACCCCATTGTATCAAAGAGGCCCGGGTCGCGCCAATCGGGATCCCGCAAGAAAATGGTCAGGTCATGCCTTCAATGGGCCCGCCCGAAGGAGAGTCGGTTCGGCGACGATGGGCGCACCGAGTCCGAAACTCGCGCGGAGTCATGCCTTTGACCGACCGGAAGTACAACGCGATGTGATCGGAGTCCGCGAATCCGAGTCTTTCCGCGATCTGTCCAATGGAAAGCGTTGAGTTCAGGAGCAGAGCCTCGATCCGGGCCGCGCGGGTCTTCTTGATGTGCTGGTGGACGGTGCAGCCGACGGTTCGCCGGAATCGGTCGGAGAGATTCCGGCGCGAAATGGCGACTTGCCGGACGACATCGTCGAGCTGGATGGGTCGATGGCTGTTCTGGCGAATGAATTGGAGCGCCTTGGCGACGCAGGGGTCCTCGATCGCCGTGACATCGGTGGATTGCCGAACCGTCACGGCGACGGGCGATACGAGGATCTGCGTGGGGGAGCAGGTCTCCTGTCCCTTTCCCGCGGTCATCAGTCGGTCCAGAAGCGTCGCGGCCCGACAGCCTGCGTCCTCCAGACCCAGCGTGATGCTGGAGATCGACGGATTCGCGCAGGTGCAGACGAGTTCGTCGTCGTCCACGCCGAGGATCGCGACCTCCTGGGGAACGCCCAGTTCCGTCATCGCACAGGCGTCCAGCACCTGGCGGGCGCGATCGTCGTTGCAGGCCATCAAGCCGACTGGACGCTCGAGCGACTTCAGCCATGCCGCCAGGACCTTCCGTTCCTTGCGCCAGACTCGCAGCCGAAGATCCCGGGCCTGTTCGAACACGCTGCACGCACGGCCTTCGTCTGCAAGAGCCTGTGAGAAGCTCTCCTGTCTTTGCTGCGACCAATACATGCCGTCATAGCCGACGAACGCGAACCGGCGGAACCCCCGCTCCAGCAGGTGCGCCGCCGCCATTCGCCCGATGGCCTGGTCGTCCGACACGATTCGGTGACTGCGGCGGATGTTTTTGTGCAGGGAACTGACGAAGACGATGGGAATCCCCTTGGCCAGGAGGGCGGGCGAACCCCGATGGTCCTTCATGATGACGCCGTCTGCGTCCTGCGGGAACGTGCCGTCCGGCGACAGATCGATTCGCCACCGCTGGTGCAGCGCGTTGTAACGGCAGATCCCCCGCAGCAGGCCCCGCTCATATTCCCGCGAGGTCTCGATCGAGAGGGAGACTCGAAGCAAAGGCGGGGAAGAGGAAGGAGGACCGGCGGACGTTGCTTCGTTCCGCCTCGCGTTCCTTCCTTCCTCTCCTGGTCTTCCCGCCATCATGGATCATGGGATCAACTGGATGTCGTCGATGAACAGCGTGCCGACCGCGCCGGAGCCTTCAACTCCGATGATGAGCGTCTTGACGCTCTTGAGGCTGACGCCGAGCGACGCCAGATCGACGGTCCACTGCGTCCACTGGCCGGCTTTCATGCTGTCGGCCGCGCCGGCGTACGGGACTTTCTTGCTGTTGATCTTGAGGTACAGTTGGCCGGTCGTGTTCTCGGCCGGGCCGTAGAAGTACAGCGAGAGGCTCTTGACGCCGTGCATCGTCCAGTCCTGCGCGTCTTCGAAGGCACGTTGGGCCTCCGAGTAGGACGCCGCCGTGTTGTCGTAGGCCAGAGGCATGGCCTGGCGGCCGCCGTGGATCGTGTTGCGTTCGGCGAAGGGGGCCTGGCCGTAGCCGACCTGCGAGCCGTTGGCGGGGACCTCCCAGCCGTCGATCCACGTCTCGTAGATCCGGCTGCCCTCGTCGTCCGTGTAGCTCTCGAAGTCGTCAACCACCAGGAATTCGCTCGTGGTGAAGCTCCAGACGGGTCCTTGCCAGAGGCTCGGGCTGGCGGCGTTGTTGACCTCGTCCACGCGCCAGAAATAGGTCTTGGCCAGCAGGAGCGAGCCGGGGTCAAAGGTCGCGGCGGTGGTCGTCTGAGCTGCGACGGCGCCGGCTGTCACAGCCTGCTGATCGTCGCTGAAGTACACCTTGTGGGAAGCCGCTTCCCGGCCGGGGCGCCACTGCAACCTCACGTCGGGGGCGACGCCGGTCTGCGCCGCGGCGGGGTTCGGAACGCCGGCGTAGACCGGAGTGTAGAAGAACCGCACCTCGGCCAGGCCGTATTGTTTGACCAGTCCGCCCCAGTTGCTGGTCGGGGTCAGCCGGACCGCCTTGGCGGCCACGCCGCCGAAGTCGATGGTCGCGTCGCGCTCGTGACTGATCGAGCCGGGAGCCCTCGCGAACTGCGTCTCGCTCAGGAGGGTCCATGCGGCGCCGTCGGGCGAGTACTCGATCTTGACGTCCTTCATGCCCAGGCCCAGAACCGGCTCGAACAGGACGTTGTAATTCCAGACCCACATTTCCTCGAGCTTGTAGATGCCGTCGAAGTCGAACTGAATCCAGGTCGGCTGCGGACCGGTCTTGTTGCTGAGCCACATCGTGGCCTCGGCGCTGCCGTGGTAGAGGCCGTCGGTCAGGCCGGAACCGTCGGCCGCCCAGGCCGGCGAGGCGCTGGCGTCCGTGCTGGATGCGGTGACCGTGATGTTCTTCATCACATACACCAGCGGTTCGGTCGTGAAGGACCATACTCTGCCTGCGTAAACCGATCCGTCGGTCGCATTGACCTCGTCGACCCGCCAGTAATAGGTCTGGCTGTAGGCCAGGGGGCTGGCGGGGGCGTACACGCTTTCCTCCTGCCCCAGGGCGACCAGCACGGCCAGCGGGTTGTCTACGCCGGCGGCGTTGACGTCGGCGAAGGAGACGCCCAGGTACACGTTGTGCGCTGTGGCGAAGTCCCCCGGCGTCCAACTCAGAATCTGGTTGCGGTAAACATCCGTGGCCCCATCGGCCGGGATCGGATCGCGGGCGGCGACGGGTTGTCCGCCAACCTCGCCCTGCAACAAGGTCCCGCCGGGACCCGCTGTGTAGTCCATCGTTCGAACGATGGCGCTGGCGCTGCCTTCCGGCGCGAAGAGGAGGGCGACGAAGCCGTTGGTGTCGCTGTTGAGAAAATCGGCCAGGGCCTGGCTGGTCTCCGTGGACTCTCTTGTCCCGCGGGCCGGGGCGGTGAAGGTCAGCAGGATGCCGGTGAGGTCCGCCATGTCCAAGGCGACGTCGCTGTCCAGAGCGGGGACCGGGTCGTTCTTCACGCCGGGGGCGTTGCTCCAGGTGATGCCTTTCGCGACCAGGCTCTCGGCGGACTCCAGCACGCCGTAGACGTTCACGACGCCGACGTCGTGTCCGTAGTTGCTCAAGCTCACGTTGGAGAAGACCTGGCCCGGACCCCGTACGGCGGAGATGTCATAGGTCGCGAAGGAGACGCGCCGCCGGGTGGCGATGTTTCGAATGCCCATGCCTGTGCCGGTCTCGCTGGAACTGCTCGGACCCATCTGCGCGTCGTTGCCGATCTCGACGTCGAACGTGGGCATCAGCTCGAACGTCGCTGCCCGGCACAGGGTCGCCCCGGCGCCCAGCAGCAGGATGATGACGCTCAGGGAAATGGGCTGTCTCGACATGTCGTTACTCCTCCTTCCTCATCAGTATACTCGACGTCACACCGACACGGCACCGGCGTGCGGGATGTAGCACATTCCAGACCCTTATTATAGCACTCGAACCGCCCAACGTGCCAGACTATTATGGATCGGCGTCGGGAAATGGTGCGGGAGACGCCTCATTGCGTCCCGGCTGGCGATTCCCTCAGGATTGTGACGGGGCCGAGCAAGCCCGATGCGGCAGGTTTCCAGTCCTTGCCGACGGTGATGTTGGTCGTGGTGCGGGCCTGACCGGCGGGCAGGTCGCGGTCGCCGATGAGACGGTTGCGCCAAGAGTTGAGGACCTCCACTCGGAGGCGATTGGCCCCGGTCTTCGCCGCGGCGTTGATCTCCACGCGAAAGGGCTTGGTCCAGAGGATTCCGAGGTCCTGGTCGTTCAGGACGACACGGGCGATGCCGAGGTCCTCAACCCGCCCCAGGTCGAGCATCAACCGGTTCGGCGTGCCTTGTCCGACGGCGGGCAAGTCGAAGTCGCATTCGTAGGTAGCCTTGCCGGAATGGCGACGGATGCGACTGTCCGAATGCTCCGCCCAGTCGCCCAATTGCGTCATGATCGTGCTGAAGGTGTCGCCCCAGGGCGATGCGAAGGTGACATTCCAGGGGCCGTCGATGCGTTGTGACTCGGCCCACCGGGGGAAAGGGGGACCGAAAGACTGCCATTCCGATGTGCCGATGCCGGAATCGGCGCTCAGGACCACGAACCAACTGCCGTAGGGGGCGAATGAGATCGATACCCGCATTTGGCCGCCGATCTGTGTGAAGCGATTGGGGTTCTCGAAATCCCCTGTCACCGGGTTCCAGAGTTGGGGGGAACTGCCGGTTGTGCGGAAGAGGCACTCGGTCTCCAACTCCCGATCGCTTTGGTTGCAGACGAAGTAGACATCCCGATCTTCGATCTTCCTGTGGATGTAGTCGAGGGTCGCCGGTTCGCCCTGCACCGTGTACTCGAAGTCCGGCGGGATTCGGCTCTCCATGAGGATTTGCCTGGCCGTCTTGCCCCAGACGACCTGTCCCTCGCCGACGACCCGCCGGCCCGACTGGCCTGGAGCATCGCCCCACAACTCCTCCGAGAGGCGGGCCAATCGCTCGTCGCACCGGGGGTAGTCGGTCAAGGTGGCCGTCCGCTCGGGTTTGGGACCCACGACAGTCGCGCCGGCCCTGACCAGCCTGGCCACCGCTTCGAGGGCGGCAAGCGAGAGGATCTTGTGATCGGGCAGCGAAAGGAGTCGGTATCGCATGCCCCCGGGGCAGACCAGTTGACCGTCTTCGGCCGTCAAGCCGGTCAGAACGTCTTCGCTGATGAAGTCATAGTCGTAGCCCGGCAGGGCGCCCGCCGGGTCGGCCTCTTTGAGCGGCATGATGTTGGGCACGTGGTCGCCTGCGTAGTGGCACACGTCCGCGACGAACCGGCCTTGGCGGAGCATGTATTGGCATCGGGCCAAATACGTCGTGAACGCCCCGGCCATCTCCCACCACGTGACGTTCGGGTTGATGTGCGTGCCGGCGAAGTACTCCTGGCCGGGCAAGCCCATCTCCTTCGGCGAGCAGGTGAACGTGTGCAGGAAGCACAGGTTCAGGCCGGAACAGGCCTCGTGGTCGAAGCTGGGCTTCTGCGAGGCCCACAGAACGTCGTTCCAATGGGGCCCGATCGACGTGAAGGCTTCCGCGCCGACGATCTGCCCGCCGCACGCGTGGGCCACGGAGGCTGCCTGCTTGACGAAGAACCGTTGCGGCGGCGTCGGGCGGTGCGGCGAGGGGACCCAGAACTCGCTCATGGCGATGTCGCTTCGGCTCAGGCACTTGAGCCCGTCGAAGGGCCCCGCGTGCGGCCCGCCGGACTCGGGATGGATGCCCAGGCCGTGCCGGTGGGCGAGTTCCGCGAACGTGGCGTAGTGGTTCTCCGCGATGCAGTCGCCCAGGGTCTTGCGGAAATCCGCGAGGAAGCGATTGCTGACGTCCCGGCTCTCCACGATCTTGCCCGCGATCACAGGCAGATACGGCAGGGGGCTGTACTTTCGCCGTCGTTCGAATTGCAGGGGAAACGCCTCGGTCCAGTTGGCTCCGCCGCACTCCCAACTGTCGGTGTGGAGGTACTTGAGGCTGCTTGCAGTGACGCCGTCAGGCGTTGTCTTTTCCGCGGGGAGATATGCCTTCAAGGGCACACTGCGAGCGATGTCCGTCAGCAGGGGGGCGACGACCGCGTCCCAGTACCGGCGCAGGATGTCCGAATCCATGTAGTCGATGACCCGGCCTTCCCAGCCGGCGCTCGAAGTCGAGACCCGGGCCGGGCTGGTGGTGTAGCCGAACCGCAAGATGGTCCAGGTCCCTTCCGGCACGTCCCACGCGAGTTCGCCGTCGGGCTTCATGCGATCGCTGAGATTGAGGATGTCGGCGACGCGGCAATCCTCCTCGCCCGGTGTGGCGGGGACGTCCGTCAGCAGAAACCGGCAGTCCGGCGCGGACGATCCGAGCTCCTTGGAGGCCGCCTTGGCCGAGAGGTCGCGGATGGGCTGACGCGATGTGTTCGGAGCGTCTCTGTTGCGATACGCCAACAGGGCGATGTCCCTGTAGAAGCCGTCCGCGGCCCTGGGCTGGGGCGCCTGGCCGTGGAAGGCGGTCGGCCCCTGGATCTGGATCTCCGACCACGTGAGCATCTTGGCGGCCATCTCCGGCGTGACCATGGGTCCGCCGAGATTCCAGCCGCTCTGGATGCTCAGGCTCAGTTCCAGACCGAGCCGATCCGCCTCGCGGACCGCGTGGACGAACAGCTCCCGCCAGGCGGGCGTCGTGAACATCGGCCCGGCGGGGACCTGGCGATTGCCCCGCTGTTCCGCGCCGCCGGCGTCGAAGATCAGGGCTCCGCTGAAGCCCTTGGCCTTCATCTCCTGAAGGTCGCGCGTGATCGCCTCCTTCGTCACATTGCCGTTGAGCCACCACCAGAAGCAGCGAACCCCCGCGCTCTGCGGCGGCCGGCGGAACGCCTCGTCCAGGGAGGGGCTCCCGGCATGGGCGAATTCCTCTGGCAGCCAGCCGAGCAGAAGCGCCAGGAGGAGAATCCGAAATTCGAAACCCGAAATCCCAAACAAACACGAATGACCGAAATCCAAAATCCTAAACGGTTTCCTTCGACGGTGCGACAGCGTTCCTGTCATTGGGATTTCGCTCCTTGGGTTTGTCCTGAAATCTCGGATTCCGATTCTCGTGCTCTATTCGAAGGTGTACCCGAGCTTGCCCCATACGGCCGTCTGAATCCATCGCAGGTCTTCGTTGCCCGGCTGGGGCGGAGCCGAAGTCCGTTGGGCCTCGGATTGCTGCCACGTCATCTTGGCGTATTCGATCGTCCGCTCGTCCTTCCACGGGTGGAAATCCGAGTGGCTGTCGGCGAACGAGGCCACCGTGCCCTTGCCGTGCCGCATCGGGATCGGATTCCACCAGCGGGGCTCCTTGAAGTAGATGTAGAACATGGCGTCCCAGTTCTCGCCGTGATCGTCGAGGAACACCAGCCGGTTGGACAGGGACTTCATGCGGTTGAGATTCGTCAGGATCAGACCCGTTTCACGGGTGACGCCGGCCTCAGGGGAATAGCCGTTCATCGCTGGGGACGCGCTGTAGGTCCTCATCTCGTTCTTCATGGCGACGGGGCAACGGTACACCTTCTCCGTGCCGGCGAACGGATACAGAACCCCCGCGCGAATTGCGGCGATCTGCTCTTCGATCGGCGCTTCGACGGGCTTGGTCTGATAGGTCCCGCTGAGCCCATGCACCCAGCCGGCGGTCGCTGTGCCCTGGGAGGGAGGCATCCGGCCGTCGTACTCGGAACAGTAGAGCGTCCAGGACAGGGCCAGGCTCTTGGCGTTGTTCAGGCACGCGGCCCGCTTGCCCATCTCTCTGGCTCGATTGAGCGCCGGCATGATGACTGCCATGAGCACCGCGATGATCGCGATCACGACCAGCAGTTCGATGAGTGTGAAACCGCGGACGCGTGGGGGCAGGGAGAGCTGCAAGTGCGAACGCTTCCACGCTTTCACGCTTCTACGCATCCACTTCTTCTGCACGCTGCTCATACAGGTCCTCCCTCTTCGTTGCCAGGAGCGTTGCGTGTGAGGATCGCCCTCATACGCGCGACGCGTCACGCACTAGGCGGAACGATCGTACGATCCGCACTCATAGGCTGCATCGAACATAGCGACGATGTTCTCCGGGGGCACGTCGGCCTGGATGTTGTGGATGCCGTTGAAGACGTATCCGCCGGAGGGCTTGAAGATTTCCATGTTTCGACGGACCTGCTCGCGAACCTCTTCGGGCGTTCCGAACGGCAGGACGTGCTGCGCGTCGCAGCCGCCGCCCCAGAACGTGAGGTTGCCGCCGAATCGCTGCTTCAGCATGGTCGGGTCCATCCCGGCGGCGCTGGTCTGCACCGGGTTGAGGATGTCGACGCCGTTGTCGATCAGGTCGGGGATGTACTCGACGCAATTGCCGCACGTGTGGTACCAGACCTTCGCCTTCGTCAACGACTTGATGTGCCGCACGAGCCGCTTCTGGCGAGGCTTCACCACCTTGCGATAGAACGCCGGCGAGAAGAGGGGCCCGTACTGGCCGGTGAGGTCGTCGCCGATCATGACGACGTCGATCAGGTCGCCGATCTCCCGCAGAAAGCCGGTCATGTAGTCGAGCCAAAAGGCGAGCGTGCGGTCCAGCAGCGCGGCGCAGAACTCGGGGTTCTCCACCGTGTCCATGAACCACCGCTCCAAGCCGCGGAGGTACCAGCAGTACTCATAGACCACGCCGGCGATGCCGGTGACCAGGGCATAGGGAGTTTCCTTGCGAAGCGTCCGAGTCCGCTCGCGGACGCCGGTGAACCGGCTGGCGTCCGAGCCGTTCGGCCAAGGGTAGTCGGCCAGGTCGGCGATCCCGGCGTCGGCCAGGGGATGGCGCGAGATGTCCATGTACAGGCCTGTTCCGTCCGGCATGGACCAGACGACGCCGAACTCGTCGGTCAGGTCGTGCCAGAGCCTGCCGTTCCGCTCGGCTGTGCGGATCGCGCCGTCGAAGCCGTCGGGGCCGTGGGCCAGGACGTATCGCGTGTCCACATGGAACCGCTCCAGCACGGCTTCGCTCGGTCTGGCCAACTGCTGCACCGGGTCGAGAATCGCGATTTCCTCGTTCAGCCCGAGGTGCTTGACCAGGGCGGCGTACGCCGTTCTGTGGATTCCCGTCTGGAATCCGCCGAAATCGATGGGGACCCGGTCGGGCGTCTGGTGGTTCAGGGCTTTGAGGATGCGTTCTCTTGAGGTCATGGCTGTCTCCAAATGGCGTCGCCGACGCGCCTCACTATACCGCGGATTTGCGGCGCTACGAATGCGATATGCCCTTGTTTTGCGACATTTTAACCCGGCGGCGATACTCGGCCGGCGTGCATCTGTCGTGGTGGAGGAAGGCAATTCGCATCCGTTCCTGACTGGCAAACCCCGCCAGGTAGGCCACGGCCTTGATCGGCAGGTCGGTCTCGCTCAGGAGTCGCCTGGCCCGGCCGGTCCGACACAGGTTGATTTCGTCGAGAATCGAGCGGTTGCGTTCGAGCGAGAACCGTCGCTCCAGAGTTCGGCGGGTCACGGGCAGTTGGCTCACGATCTGGGCCACGGACAGGGGGCGATGGCTGTGCGTCCAGATCAGGTCGAGCGCCTGGGCGACGAGGGGGTCTTTGGTCTCGTCCGGCGATTTGCACGCCGTGGTCGCGAACTGGGGGCGGCAGGCGGTGAGTGATTCCCCGGCTTGTTCGATCACTTCCGCCATCAGGTCCATCGTCCTGAGGGAAAGCTGGATCGAGTTTTCCGCGGGCCCGCTGTGGATACGGTCGAGCAGGCGATCGAATCGCTGCGTGATTTGCGACAGGTCCGACGGCCGACACACCGCTCCCGCGGGGCGTACCAACCGTTGATCCATCAAATGGTGGACGAGCCGTCCGTTGAGCGAGATCCAACGCTCCAGCCAGCCGGTCTGAGGGTCGGGACGGTAGCGATGCCAGACGCCGGGGAACAGCAGCAACAGAGTGTCCGGCTCTATCGCTTTGCGGCCCGTCGGCCCGGATTCGAAGATCCCTCTTCCCTCGGTGACCAGGATGATCTGAAATTCCGGCAGTGTCCGTCCTCGCCTCCAATCGAACTGGTACAGTGTAGGATGCCCCGCGGGCGGGTAGTTCTGGCAGGGGGGGATTCGACCGCGACCGCCGCCGGTGACGTAGAGCCCCCAGTCCATCGCGTCATCGGCGACGGGCAGATAGCGATAGAACGAGCCGTCGGCAGTCTGAGACGTGTTCGCGTCGAGCATCCCTCCAGTATACCACAGGGATGCGATGTCGTGAAACGAGGGCGCATTGTTTGCGTCACGCGGCTTGTGGCGATACAATTGCGCAATCGAGCCATGTTGTCATGGGCTCTGACCTCACAAGATTCAAGCTGCAATATGGAGGATGGCATGATGAAGAAGTTGCGAGCTTTCACTGCGGTCTGTCTGGTCCTGGCGATGGCCGGGGCGGCGTTCTGTGTTCCCTACGAGGTCGATCCGTTCACGCTGCACCTGTACCATTTCAACGGAGACACCCGGGACAGCGTGACGACCAATTCGATCGACCTGGCCCTGGATTCGGGGGCCAAACTGGTCGACGCCCCGATCCCCGGCATGGGACAGGTTCTCTACACCTGGGAAGGGACCTCTTCGACGAACGTGAACCTCCCCTCGGCGATGGCGACGCCGGAGAAGGCGGTGAGCAACTTCGTCGGCGCCGACGGGGCCTTCACCTTCGAGGCCCTGGTCTGCCCCTACTACGGGCTGGGCGCGATGCCGAACAACATGCAGATCATCTCCGGCGAGCACGACTCGGCCCGCGGCTGGCAGTTCCGCGTCGAGTCGGCCGGCAACCTGGCGTTCATCAATCTGACCGGAACGATCCAGACGATTCTTGCGCCCCTGCCGAAGGACGGCCCCCACGCCTTTGCTGCCAACAAGTGGTTCCACGCCGCGGTCGCCTACAACGGCCAGGCGGGCGTGGCCGGCAATCTGAGGTTCTATTGGACGGCCTTGGATTCGGGCCAGACCCAGGCGGTCGAATTGGGTTCGTTCACGATGAACGCCGACATCACGCCGACCGTGGCGCCGTTCTTCGTGATCGGCAACGAGGGCCGCAACGGCAACGGCAGGACGGAGAACTGGGAAGGCTGGATCGACGAAGTCCGCATCAGCAGCGTGGTTCGGACGCCGGCGGAAATGGTTCCGTATGTCATGGCCTCCAAGGCCGTCCGCCCGAGCCCGTCGAACCGGGCGACCGACGTGGCCCAGGACGTGGTCCTGAGCTGGACGCCCGGCGATTCGGCCCAGACGCACGACGTCTACCTGGGCACGTCCGCTGCGGACGTGGACGCCGCGGACCGAAGCCGGCCGCTGGGCGCGCTCGCCAGCCGGGGGCAGGACGCCAATTCGTTCTCGCCCGACTCGCTGGCGCTGGGCCAGGTCTATTACTGGCGCATCGACGAGGTCGAGGCCGATTCCACGATTCACAAGGGCGACGTGTGGAGCTTTGCGGTCGAGCCGTACTCCTATCCGATCGCGAACGTCACGGCCACGGCGTCGAGCTCCAATCCGAACATGGGGCCCGAAAACACGGTCAACGGCTCAGGCCTGAACGGGGCCGATGAGCACTCCATCACCGCCGAGCAGATGTGGCTGAGCAGCAAAGCCGGTCCGCAGCCGGCCTGGATCCAGTTCGAATTCGACTCGATCTACAAGCTCGACAAGGTCTGGGTGTGGAACTCCAACCAGATTCTGGAGCCCATGATCGGGTTCGGGGCCAAGGACGTCGCGATCGAGTGCTCCGAGGACGGCGTCCAGTGGACCTCCCTGGGCCAGATCGTCCTGGCCCGGGCCTCTGGTATGGACACGTACACCCCTGAGGCGATCGATCTCGGCGGCGTCTTGGCCAAGTTCGTCAAGATGACGATCCGCTCCAACTGGGGCGGCATCGTGACCCAGTACGGCTTGAGCGAGGTGCGGTTCTTCCAGGTTCCGGTTCGCGCCAGGGAGCCGATGCCGGCCTCCGGAGCGACCGGCGTGGGGCTCGACGGGCTCCTGACCTGGCGTCCCGGCCGCCAGGCGGCTTGGCACAGGGTGTATCTGAGCACCGATCGTCAGGCCGTGGTCGACGGGACCGCGCCGGTTCAGACGCTCGCCGACAGCAGTTTCGAGCCCGGCGATCTGACGCTCGGGACCACGTACTACTGGAAGGTGAACGAGGTCAACCAGGCGGCTGAGCCCGGCATCTGGGAAGGCGAGGTCTGGAGCTTCACGACCCGCGAATACCTGGTGATCGACGACATGGAAAGCTACACCGACGAGGAGGGCAGCCGGATCTACGAGACCTGGATCGACGGCCTGACCGACGGCACGAGCGGCTCGGTCGTGGGGTACATGGAGGCCCCGTTCGCCGAACGGACGATCGTTCACGGCGGCAGGCAGTCGCTGCCCCTCGAGTACAACAACGCCGAATCGCCGTTCTTCAGCGAGGCCGGACGGCAGTTTTCGCCTGCCCAGAACTGGACTCTCCACGGGGCCGACGCCCTGAGCCTGTGGGTCCGAGGCGCCGCAGCCGCGTCTGCGGGCGGTGCCGTCCAGCCGACCGACCTGTACGTGACCGTCCAGGACAGCGCCGGCAAGACGGCTTCGGCCACCAACCCGACGGCGGCCACCTCGACCGAGTGGACCCAGTGGAAGATCCCGTTGGCCGATCTGGCCGGCGTGAATCTCAAGGCGGTCAAAAAGATGTACCTCGGCGCGGGCAACAAGACCAGCCCGACCCCGGGCGGCGCCGGCATGCTCTACATCGACGACATCGGTTTCGGCCACGCGATCACCGAATAGGGGGGTTGCCGGTCGATATTCTTCATTCTTCGGGGCCTGTATTCGAGCGATACAGGCCCCGGTTCTTGCGCACGCGGCGAAGGGATCGGATTTCCGGAGACGCCGTGGGTGTGAGGGCGACGGACGCGGTGCGCAATCGGGCGAATTCCTTCGGATGTCAGTTGACGCTGCGCGATACATACAGTATCATAAGACTATAGAATCCTGCAATCGTCATTGCTTTCGGTCCATGAAGGTCGTGCTTTCGCCCGAGGAGGAGCCGGAATGATTGTGGATCTCGTTGCACTTCAGAGCCCATTCTCGTCCTGATTCATTGTGCCCAAAGAGCGCCCGGTGCGCTTTGTGTGTCGACGTAACGCCGTAGCATGAGTGTGGGGGGCCTTTAGAAGGAGGTGCAGGAATGTTGCGTAAGGCAGGGTTATTGAGTGTTCTTCTGATTGTCGCTCTCGGTGCGGGGGCATCCGCGAAGATGATCGCCTACTATCCTTTCGAGGAGGGCCAGGGCACGACAACCGCCGATGTGACCGGCAACGGCAACAACGGTACCCTCAACAGTGGAGTGACCTGGGTGCCCGGCGTCAAGGGTACGGCCGTCCATTTCGACACCGCCGGCGAGCGGATCGTGATCGGTCCCATCGACCCCTCGGGTGGAACCAATGCCATGACCTTGGCTGCCTGGATCAAGTGGCAGGGCCAGGGAAACGCCATCGCCCAGCAGGGCATCATCGGCAAGCGGCTCGGCTGGAGCACCACGGGCGACACGATCAAGTGGTTCTGGCAGACCAACCCGGCCGGCGATCTGCTGTTTCGGGCAGACTACAGCGGAGGCGGCACGAGTTTCGGGTGGGGCAACGCGCTGCTGGTGCCCCATGCGAATGAATGGACTCACGTGGCCGTGACGTGGGCCAATGGCGCCGCCGCGCAATACATCAATGGGGCGCAGGTTTCCACGGGCAACGTCACGTTCAGAGAGTCTGCGAACGCCACGCCCGTGACGATCGGCTGCGTGGATTCCACCAACAGCGAGACGTTCGTCGGCGACATCGACGAGGTGCGGATCTACGACACCGCCCTGGCGGTCAGCGAAATCGCCCAGGCCATGACGGGAGACACCGCGCCCGCCAGTGCGCCGCAGCCGGCGGGCGGGGCGACCGATGTGCCCCGCGAAGTGGTGCTTTCCTGGACGCCCGGGGAGTTCGCGGCCAGCCATGATGTCTATTTCGGAACGGACTTCGACGCCGTCGACAAGGCCAGCCGGACGGACGACCGCGGCGTTCTGGTCAGCATCGGCCAGACCGCCGCTTCGTACGACCCCGAGGCGGTCCTCGACTATGGCCAGGTGTACTACTGGCGCGTCGACGAGGTGAATGCCCCGCCGGAAAGCGGGATTTCGAAGGGTTCGGTCTGGAGCTTCACCTCCGAGCCGTACGTGTATGCGCTCACCAACGTGACGGCCACCGCCTCCAGCAACGCCGCGGGCGTCAACCCTCAGAACACGGTCAACGGCTCGGGACTCAACGCCAGCGACCAGCATTCCACCGACGTGGGGCAGATGTGGATGAGCACCGGGGCGGTGCCGAACTGGATCCGGTACGAATTCGACGCTTCCTATAAACTGTACGAGATGTGGGTCTGGAACTCCAACCAGTTGGTCGAGCCATACGTGGGGTTCGGAGCCAGAGACGTCACGGTCGAGTACTCCACAGACGGGACGAACTGGACCGTGCTGGAAGGCGTGCCGGAGTTTGCCCAGGCCCCCGGCCTGCCGACCTACACGGCCGGCACCATTGTCGATTTCCACGGCGTCATGGCGAAGTTCGTGAAGTTGACGATCAATCGCAACTGGGGCGGGGTCATGCCGCAGACCGGTCTGAGCGAAGTCCGATTCTATTACGCTCCGGTTCAGGCCCGTGCGCCGCAGCCGGCCGATGGGGCGGTGGGCGTGGCTCTGGACGCCCAACTGAGCTGGCGGCCCGGCCGAGACGTGGCTTCGCACAAGGTGTTCTTCGGAGCCGACAGCGGCGCAGTGGCCGAGGGGACCGCTGCCGCCGAGACGGTTGCCGAGCCCAGGTATCTGCCTGCGGCGATGAAGCTGGGAACGAAGTATTACTGGAAGGTCGATGAGATCGGCCAGGCGGACTCCTATCCCGGCGCTCTCTGGAGTTTCACCACGCAGGAATACGCGGCGGTGGACGACTTCGAGAGCTACACCGACGACGAGGGCAGCCGGATCTATGAGGCCTGGATCGACGGGTTCTCCGACAAGAGCAGCGGCTCCACCGTCGGCTATCTGGACGCCCCGTTTGCGGAACGCAAGATCGTCCACGGCGGCGCCCAGTCGATGCCGTTTGCGTACAACAACGCGGAGTCGCCGTTCTTCAGCGAAGCCTACCGCGAGTTCTCACCCGCCCAGGACTGGACCGCCCACGGCGCCGACACGTTCGCCCTGTGGGTCCGAGGCGCACCGGCCGAATACGTGGAGAACAACGGGGTCATTACGATGAGCGGAGGCGGCCACGACATCTGGGACAACGCCGACGACTTCCGTTTCGCCTACAAGACTCTCAGCGGCAACGGGTCGGTCATCGTGAAGGTCGAGAGTCTGGTGAACACGAACGTCTGGGCCAAGGCGGGCGTCATGATCCGTCAGAGCCTGGCCCCGGAGTCGAAGTTCGCCTATGCGATCGTCTCCTACGGCAGCGGCGTGTCCATGGGCTGGCGTCCGCTGGACGCAGGCGCCTGCGACAGCGTCACGGTGGCCGGCGTTGCGGCGCCGCAGTGGGTCAAGCTGACCCGCACCGGCGACGTCTTCACCGCCCAGTACTCCGCGGACGGCAAGACCTGGACGGATCTCAAGAGTGCGACGGTCAGCTCGACGACGGTGGCAATGACCGGCCCGGTGTACGTGGGTCTGTGCGTGACCAGCCACAACGCGGCGGCGATCACGACCGCGGTGATGTCCGGCGTGGCCGTGACCGGCACGGTCAGCGGGGACTGGCAGGTGGCGACGATCGGCGACGATCCGCAGCCGGCCAACAGCCCGACGAGTCTGTACGTGACGGTCCAGGACAGCGCGGGCAAGACCACCACGGCGACCAACGCCACGGCCGCGACCTCGGCCGACTGGGTGCAGTGGAAGATCCCCCTGAGCAGTCTCACGGGCGTGAACCTCAAGGCCGTCAAGAAGCTGTACCTGGGGGCCGGCAGCAAGACCAGCCCGGTCAAGGGCGGCGCCGGCATGCTCTACATCGACGACCTGGGCTTCGGCCATCCGGCTCAATAGCGAGATCGTCGTGCAATCTGTTGTGATGCCTGTGCGGGGCCCGCGTCCGAGAGATGCGGGCCCCGTGCCACTGGCAAGTGGGATGGGCGACGGTCGCGTTTGGTGTCTGGTTACAGACGGCCTCACGCATCGTGGCCCATCGTTCTCGGAACCTGTATGCGGTGAATCCCTCGCCGGATGCGATGTCATTGGATTTGTGCGCAATCTGGCGATCTTGGGCACGAATCGAGCCGAAATATGTTGCGTGAGGCCGTCGTCTGTGGTATAGACGATACAACGACGGATGTGTGGGTTCTTCATGGAATCGCAGCGGTTTAGAGCGGGCGACCCTGCGGCAATCGGACTCGGAGAGCCGTATGCAACTTGTCCTGCCATACACATGGTCCGGGGGTGATGCGCCCCACGTGTTTTCGCCGTTCGCTTCCGGTCATTCCCCGGTAGTTTCTCCTGCGGCACTGTCCGTCTTCTTTTCAGAAAGGAGGTGTTCTGTCCACTTCGATGGGACTTGATGACGCGATCCCTAGGCATACATGTGACAAGAAACTCAGCACGCTGAATTGAAGGGAGGAAGAACATGTTGGTTCACAGACAGATCTTCGCGGCGACTCTCACCTTGCTCAGCTTGAGTTTGGCGATGGCAGCGCCGCCTGCGGTGCATCCGGCCACCGGAGAACCGCTGGTGATCACCTGCTATCGGGGCACTCCGGTTCTCGACGGAGACCTGAGCGACTGGAATCTCGACGCGATGACCCCGGCGGTCCTTGATGACGCCAAGCAGATCTACACCGGACAGACCAGTTGGACCGGAGTCGCGGATTGCGGCGGCACGTTCTACCTGATGTGGGACGACAAGAACATCTACATCGGCGCGGAAGTGAAGGACGACAAGCTGTCGATGACCAAGTCCGGCGGCGACATCTGGAACGCGGACTGCATCGAAGTGTTTTTCTCCACGACCAACGCGGTTTCCGGGCACGCGGAACACTATCAGTTCGGCTTCAACGCCAACAATCAAACGTACAACTGGTGCAATATGGACGGTACGAGCAACGTGGTGCCCGCGTACCTCCAGATCGCCTCTTCGAAAACCCCCGGCGGGTACACTTGCGAAGTCGCCATCGAATACGCGCGAATGGCGTCGTTGAAGTTCACGGCGGGCAATACCATTGGCTTCCATCCCTGCATCGACGATACGGAAGCCACCGACCGGGAAGTCCAGATGACCTGGACGGGCCGGGAGGCGCACGACCAGAGCCTCGGATTCGGGGCCATGATCCTCTCGGACGAGGCGGCCATCGCGGCGGGCCTGAGCCGCAATCCGAAGCCGGCGAACAACGCCACCGGCGTGGCGATTGACACGAGTCTCTCCTGGGCTGCGGGGGACTTCGCGGCCACCCACGACGTCTATCTGGGCACGACGCTCGACGACGTCAACAACGCCTCGCGGGCCAACCCTGGAAGCGTGCTGGTCAGCCAGGGCCAGACAGCCACCCAGTACACCCCGGCGGCCGCGCTGGAGTACGACAAGGTCTACTATTGGCGCGTCGACGAGGTCAACGCCTCGCCTGACAACACGATCTACAAGGGGGACGTCTGGCGCTTCAAGTCGGAAGCGTATGCCTACCCCATCGCGAGCGTGACGGCCAAGGCCTCCGGCTCTCAGATGGGCATGGGCCCCCAGAACACGGTGAACGGCTCCGGACTCGACGAGTTCGACCAGCACGGCACCGACGCCACCACCATGTGGACCAGTTCGAACACCTTGCCTCGTTGGATCCAATACGAGTTCGACAAATCCTACAAGGTGCACGAACTGTGGGTCTGGAACTCCAACCAGATCATCGAGTCGGTCGTCGGCTTCGGCGCCAAGGACGTCACCATCGAGTACTCCGAAGACGGCGTCACCTGGACCACTCTGGAAGGCCCGCATGAGTTCGCTCGCGCCTCCGGCACGCCGACCTACACCGCCAATACGATCGTCAGTTTCGGCGACGTCACGGCGAAATTCGTTAAGCTCACAATCAACAGCAACTGGGGTGGTCTTGCCGCCCAGGCAGGTCTGGCCGAAGTGCGGTTCTTCTACGTGCCGGTCAAGGCCCATGTGCCGACTCCGGAGGACGCCGCCGTCGAGGTCGCTCTCGACTCCCAGTTGAACTGGCGGCCCGGACGCGAAGCCACCTCGCACAAGGTGTACTTCGGGACCGACCTCGCCGCGGTCGTCGCCGGGACCGCTCCGTCCAGCACCGTGACCGGCCACACGTACACCCCGCCGGCCATGACCTTCGGCACCAAGTACTACTGGAAGGTCGACGAAATCGGCGCCGCCGGCACCTATGCAGGCGACGTCTGGAGCTTCACGGCTCTGGAGTTCGCGCCGATCGAGGACTTCGAGGGCTACACCGACGAAGAGGGCAGCCGGATCTACGAGGCCTGGGTCGACGGCATGACTGATGGTCTGAGCGGCTCGACCGTCGGCTACATGACGGCGCCGTTTGCCGAAAGGGCCATCATCCACGGCGGCAAGCAGTCCATGCCGCTGGCCTATGACAACACGAAGGCCCCGTTCTTCAGCGAAACGTCGACGGAGTTCGAATCGGTCCAGAACTGGACGGTCTCCGGCGCCAGCGAACTGTGCGTCTGGACCCGCGGCTATCCGGCGGTCACCACCACGGCCGTCACGGAGACCGGCGGCAAGATGAGCCTGACCGGCTCCGGCGCGGACATCTGGAACAACTCCGATGAGTTCACCTACGCTTATAAGACCCTCACCGGCGACGGTAGCCTGATCGCCCGCGTGACCAGCATCGGCCCGGGAACCCAGACTTGGGCCAAGGGCGGCGTGATGATCCGCGACAGCATCAACGGCGGCTCCACCCACGCCATGATGGTCATGACCGCCAACACCGACGGGGCCGCCGGCAACGGCGCCAGCTTCCAGTATCGTGCGGCCGCCAACGGCGCGTCGGCCAACACCGACAGTTCCGTCCTGGTCAAGGTCCCGTACTGGGTGAAGATCGAGCGTTCCGGCGGCACGTTCACCGGCTTCACCTCCGCGGACGGAAAGGCCTGGAGCCAGGTCGGCACGACGGTCATTGAGATGACCGATCCGGTGCTGATCGGCATCGCGGTCACCTCGCACGCGGCCGGTGAGAGTCGGACCTTCCAGTTCGAGAGCATCACCGCCACCGGCAACGTGAGCGGCGCCTGGCAGGGCGCGGTCGTCAACGCGGCGCAGTACAACGACGCCGCTCCGATGTATCTGACGGTGACGGACAGCGCCGGCAAATCGGCGAC
>JAAYVJ010000674.1 GCA_012517265.1 Planctomycetota bacterium
CGGCCGAGCCAGTTCTGGGTCGTGTTGCCCAGGTCCTTGGGCAGGACCGCGGTGGGGCCGGAGACGACCGGTTCGCCGTCGAGGTATAGAGTCAGCGTCTTGGTCTGACCATTGATCACGATCGCGGTGTGATGCCAGCCGACGGTCATCGGGCCGGGGCTGTTGACGATCTGCTCGTTCACCGTCGGGGTGCGGATGCCGAACCGCATATTGCCCGCCGTCCCCTGGCGGGGGCACAGGAACATGTAGTTGGACGTGCCGGACCCGAAGTCGAAGATCCGCTGCCAGGAGCTGCTGCTGTCGGCCAGGTAGACGTGCGTCGCGACGGTCATGTCGGTCAGCGTGGGCATCAGCGGCCCGAGCGGCAGATCCACGTAGCCGTTGGTCCCGCCGAAGACGAGGGCCTGGCCGGCGTAGCCGGTCTCGAAGCTGGTGGTGCCGTTGATCGTGCCGTGGTAGTTCTTCCCGGAGCTGTCCTTGACGTCGCCGTCCATCTTGTACCAGGTCACCAGGCCGGTGGTGCCGGGGTCCGTCGGGGCCGGCGCCGCCGGGGCCGCGGCGTATAGGCGGATGTCGTCGACGAAGAGCATGCCCTTGGCGCCTGCGCCTTCGACGCCGACCGTCAGGCTCTTGACGCTCTTGAGATTGGCGCCCGTGCCGGCCAGCGGGATGGCCCACTGCTTCCACAGGTTCATCGTCGTGGCGGCCGCGCCGCTGTTGTAGGAGACCTTCGTGCCATTGATCTTGACGTACAGGGAGGCCGGGGCGTTGGTCAATCGGCCGCGGAAGTACAGGACGAGGGTCGTGACGCCGTGGGCGGTCCAGTCCTGCGCCGGATCGATGGCCAGCTCGGCTTCGGAGATTCCCGCTGCGACCGAATTGTCGTAGGCCAGGGGCATCGACTGAGCGCCGCCGTGGACGATCGCCTTTTCCGCGAAGGGCGCGGCGTCGTAGCCCACCTGCGAGCCGCTGGCGCCGGTGGTCAAGCCGTCGATCCAGGACTCGTAGATGCGGGCGCCTTCGATGTCGGTATAGCCTTCAAAATCGTCGACCGTGACGAAGCTCTCGGTCGTGAAGCTCCAGACCTTGCCTTCATAGGGACCCGTGCCGCCGACTTCGTCGATCCTCCAGTAGTAGGTGGTCCCGAGCTTCAAGGCGTCCGGCGTGTAGTTGCGTTCGGCGACCGTGCCGGCCGGGGCCATCGCGTTCTTGTCGACGCCGAGATAGACCTCGTGGGACTCGGCTTCGCGGCCGGGCCGCCAGCCGAGCGAGGTCTCGACGCCGACGTCGGTGGCGCCGTCGGCCGGCTGGGGCTCGAAGGCCTGGACCGGCACGTAGAAGAAGCGGACCTCGGCCAGACAGGTTTGCGGCGCGACGCCGCCCCAGTTGGCGTTGATCGTGAGCTTGACGAACTTGGCGTCCACGTCTGCGAAATCGACGGTCGTGTCGACCTCGGACCCCGGCAGACCGGCGGCCTGGGCGAACTGGGGCACGCCCGGCAGGGTCGTCCAGGTCTGGCCGTCGATGGAGTACTCGATCGCGACGTCCTTGGCGCCCAGTCCGAGCAGAGGCTCGATCACCTGGTTGCTGTTCCAGACCCACATCTCGTGGAGCTTGTAGACCTTGTCGAACTCGTACTGAATCCAGGCGGGCTTGGCCGCGTTGCTGGTCCACATCTGCGTGGAGTCGGTGGAGTGGCGGTCCTCGGCGTCCAGACCCGAGCCGTTGATCGTATTCTGCGGGCCCATGTTGTTGCCCGAGCCGGAAGCGGTGGCCGCGATGGGCGTCACCGGGTAGGCGTACGGCTCGACGGTGAAGCTCCAGACGTTGCCCTTGAAGATCGTACTGTCGGGCGCGGCGTTCACTTCGTCGACGCGCCAGAAGTAGGTCCGGCCGTACTCGAGCAGGCCGTCGGGATCGAACGAGACGTCCGTCTGACCCTCGCTGGCCAGCACGTCCATCGGATTGGCGCGACTGGCGTTGGCGACGTCGTCTGCGGAGACGCCGAGGTAAACGTCGTGCGACGCGGCGTAGCCGCCCGCGGCCCAGCCCAGCACGACGTCGCGCGGCACGTCGACCGCCTCGTCCTTCGGCTGCGGATAGGCCGCACTTTCCGGCGGGGCCATGCCGTTCTGGAAGATGCCGGCGATTTCTTCGGCCGTCAGCTCGCGGTTGTACATCGCGACCTCGTCGATGCCGCCGAAGTACTGCTGACCGCCGCTGGAGCTGGCCTCGCCGGCGATCATGAGCGGCCAGTCGTTCGGATTGATGTCGACCGATCCGGCAGACTGGGCCTGGCCTTCCATCTTGCCGTCGACGTAGACGCGGATGGTCTTGTTGCCGAAGGTGCCGACGATGAAGTGCCACTCGTTGTCGATGACGGCGGTGGTCGCGTCGGCCAGCGACGTAGTGTTGTTGACGAAGAAC
>JAAYVJ010000116.1 GCA_012517265.1 Planctomycetota bacterium
ACGGATTTCGAGGACCTGGCCGCGCTTGCCGCAGCCTGCCGATTCACCGATTGCAGCCACGAACACGAGCCCGGCTGCGCCGTCAGAGCCGCGATGGAAAAAGGCGAATTGGATCCGGACCGCTACGCCAACTACCTCAAGCTCAAGAAGGAGTCGGAGTACCACGAGATGTCCTACCAGGACAAGCGCAAGAAGGACAAGACCTTCGGCCGATTCATCAAATCGGCAAAGAAACGCATGAAGGACTGAGAACGCGGGCCTCCAGAACAGTTCTCGGTTCACAGACGGCAGTTGCCGGTCGCTCGATGCCCCCGCTTGACTATCCGGTGCGCATGCCGCACAATGCCTTTTCGTTCTCGTCTTGCACGATTTCCGTCCTCGGTATGGGGCTGATTCTGAAAGGAATGCCATGAGGCTCGCGAAGATCATCGGGATTGTGACAGGGATCGTTCTGGCGGCGTCGGCGGCGGGCGTCTGTCCGGCCGGGCAATCCGCCGCCGCGTCCATCACCGTGCAGGTCAACAAGCCGGGGCACAAGGTCAGCCCACTGCTGTGGGGGATTTTTTTCGAGGACATCAACCTGTCTGCGGACGGCGGGATCTACCCCGAACTGGTCCGCAACCGCTCGTTCGAGGATTCGGACAAACCCGACTTCTGGAAGCTGGACGGCCAGGGCGAGATGGCGATCGACAATCGGCAGCCGCTGACGCCGATAAACCGCCGGAGTCTGCGGGTGCAGGTCAACGGCGACGTGTCCCTGCTCAACGAAGGGTATTGGGGCATGGCCCTGGTCAGAGGCGAAGGCTATCAGCTCCGCCTGGCGGCCCGCGCCGCCGACGGCTTGGCGGGTCCTCTGGCCGTCGTCCTCCGCAGCCGGGCCGGTGCCGAACTGGCCAAGGCGGAACTGGCTGGCCTGACCGAGGGATGGAAATGGTTCGAGGCCGGCCTGACCGCCTCCGACACGGACCCGAAGGCAAGCCTGTGCATCACCGCGTCCGGCAAGGGCACGCTGTGGCTGGACATGGTCTCGGTCATGCCGAAGAGAACATGGAAAGGCCATGGCCTTCGCCCCGACCTGTGCGAGAAGCTCGCGGATCTCAAGCCCGCGTTCTTGCGCTTCCCCGGCGGATGCTGGGTCGAGGGCGACGACATGGCCCACATGAACCACTGGAAGGAGACGATCGGCGACATCGCCAACCGCAAGCCGCTCTGGAACCTCTGGCAGTACTGGGCCACCCACGGCCTGGGCTATCATGAGTACCTGCAACTGGCGGAGGACCTGGGGGCCGAGCCCCTGTTCTGCATCAACGTCGGCATGTCGCACCGCGAGGTGGTCCCAATGGACCAGATGGGCCAGTGGGTGCAGGACGCGCTGGACGCCATCGAATACGCCAACGGGCCGGTCGACTCGGTTTGGGGCGGCCTGCGGGCCAGGAACGGCCACCCCGCGCCGTTCAATATGAAGTACATCGAGATCGGCAACGAGAACGGCGGCCCGGCCTACCATGAGCGATGGGAGCTCTTCTACAAGGCCATCAAGGCCAGGTACCCGAAAATGCAGCTCATAGCAAACGTCTGGGGCGGCTACCCGACCCAGCTCATGCCCGACGTGGTCGACGAGCACTACTACAACAACCCCGAGTTCTTCATGCAGCAGGCGGGCAAGTACGATTCCTACGACCGCAAGGGCCCGAAGATCTTCATCGGCGAATACGCCGTCACGTCGGGCGCGGGGCTGGGCAATCTCCGCGGCGCGATCGGCGAAGCCGCCTTCATGACCGGCATGGAGCGCAACTCCGACGTCGTCATCATGGGGGCCTACGCCCCCCTGTTCGTGAACGTCAACCACAAGCGTTGGCCCATCAACCTGATCAACTTCGACAGCTCCCGCTCCTTCGGCCTGCCCAGCTACTACGTGCAGAAGATGTTCAGCGAGAATCGCGGCGACGTCGTGCTGCCGATCGACGTGCAGTCGCCCGAGGCCTCCACAGGTCCCAAGGGCGGCGCCGTCGGCGTGGGCACCTGGGCCACGCAGGCGGAATTCAAGGACATCAAGGTGACCAGCGGCGGCAAGACCCTGTTCTCCTGCGACTTCGCCGACGGAACCGCGGGCTGGCGATTCCTGGGCGACGGGAAATGGAATGCGGAGGGCGGCGTTTTGCGGCAGTCCAGCCAGGCCACCGACGTCCGCGCGATCGCCGGCGACAAGTCCTGGACCGACTACACCTACAGCCTCAAAGCCCGCAAATTGGGCGGCGCCGAGGGGTTCCTCATCTTGTTCAACGTCAAAAACGACACGGACAAGAGCTGGTGGAACCTCGGCGGCTGGGGCAACGACCACCACGCCATCGAAATGGGCGGCGTCGTCGGCAACGAGGTCAAGGGCAGAATCGAAACCGGCCGCTGGTACGACATCCAGGTCGAGGTCAAGGGCAGCCGCGTCCGGTGCCTCCTGGACGGCAAGGTGATCCACGACGTCTCCAGTCTCCAGACCGTCAAGGCTCTCTACGCCTCCGCCACCCGACAGACCGGACCCGGCGAAATCATCCTCAAGGTCGTGAACACCTCGGCCGAGGAGCAGACGTGCCGAATCAATCTCCGCGGCGTGAAGAAGGTCAAGGGCCCTGCCTCCGTGACGGTCCTGACCTCGGAGAACGCCACGGACGAGAACACGCTGGAGGAACCGACGAAGGTCGCGCCTGCGACCCGGACCGTGGACCTCCCCGGTCCGGATTTTCAGCACACATTCCCAGCCAATTCGTTGACCGTGCTGCGAATCGGGAATTGACGCTGCTCACGTAGCTCTAGTCCCCGATAGAATGATACGATGACGGCCGCGAGCCGAAACAGGCCCCGAAGGGGCGCCGCCAGATGCTCGAGCCGTTCCTCGCAGTCATGCGCCCCGGCGAAATCCTCCTCGCTGCCGGGGGCGGTGCGGCTGAACCGACAACCACAGCTTGGACACATCTCCTGACGGGTGCCCACGATGCAGCCGCACCGGCTGCACCACCATACGGAGTCCACCAGGTCGTCCGACACCGAGGGGCGACAACGGTGATCCGGCGTGGATTTCGAGGTCGATTCATCGGAACCGGGGATGCCGGAGGGCGGGTTTCTCTTGACGGACGAGAACCGGAAGCTTAGGATTGTGGATGTGGGCCGCGATGTTTTGCACGTGTTGCAGGCTCACCCGTCCAACGAGGAAGGCAGAAGGAGGAAATGGCGGCGTGGCGTCCCACGCCTGGAACATCCTGCACAAGCCGGCCCATCCCGTCGCAAATCCGGATCCCTGGCCTGTAGCCACCGATCCCGTCGGCCGCTGTTGGAGTTTTCCCGAGGAAGGAGGCATTCCATGAACAGAGGATTGACCCGTCTGATATCTCTCATGCTGCTGGTGATCGCAGCGGGCTCCGCCGCGTGGGGTCAGGAAAACCAGATCGTCAACGGGGAATTCGACGACGGCCTGAACTCCTGGGGCCTGTATGGTGGCGCGGGCTTCACCGCGAGTGTCGTCTCGGGGGCGCGCCTGTCGGGCCCGAACGCCGCATTGATGGACGTGACCAACCCCTCCGTGACGAGCATCGGAATCTGGCAGGGCAGCCTGAAGTTCGAGAAGGGCAAGACCTACCCGGTCGGCGTGACCGCCAAGGCCGACAGAGAGCGGGAAATGGTCATCCTGATCCAGTTGTACAAGCCGGAGGTGCCCACGTGGATCGACATCGTGCTCGAACGGGTGGCCCTGACCACCGAGTCCCAGACGTTCCTGTTCCAGTACACGCACAATGACGACTCGATGTCCGCGCATCCGGCCTGGCAGGCGACGATCTATCTGATGCTCAAGGGCCAGTGGTGGGCGATGAAGAACGACACCGTCGCGTCGAAGGTGTGGGTGGACCGCGTGCACGTGGGCGAGCAGCCCCCGCAGATGGACACGACGATGCGGTTCGCCAGCGAGCCGCAGCCCGCCGACGGCGCGACCGACGTGCCCCGCGACACGCTCTTGTCGTGGCGGCCCGGCGAGTTCATCGCCACGCACGACGTGTATTTCGGGACGAGCTTCGACGACGTCAACGCGGCCACGGCGGCCGATCCCCTGGGCGTGCTCGCGAGCCAGGGTCAGACGGACGCTGCATTTGCTCCCGACGGCGCGCTCGACTACGGGCGGACCTACTTCTGGCGGGTGGACGAGGCCAACGGAGCCCCCGACTTCACGGTCTTTGGGGGCAAGGTCTGGAGCTTCACCGTGGAGCCTTTCGCCTACCCGATCACGCCTATCGCGGCCACCGCGTCCAGCGTCCAGCCGGGCTTCGGGCCGGAGAAGACCATCAATGGGTCGGGCCTGAACGCGGCGGACGAGCATTCGACCTCGATGACGGACATGTGGATGAGCGGCACCGCCAAGCCCCACTGGATCCAGTACGAGTTCGACAGGGTCTACAAGCTCCACGAGCTCTGGGTCTGGAACTCCAACCAGGCCATCGAGGCGTTCGTCGGCTTCGGAGCCAAGGACGTCGCAATCGAGTACTCGACCGACGGCGCGGCGTGGACGCCGCTGCAGGGCGTGCCGCAATTCGCCCGGGCCTCCGGCGAAGCGGCATACACGGCCAACACGATCGTCGATCTCGGCGGCATCATGGCCAAATACGTCAAGCTGATGATCGACACCAACTGGGGCGGCATCACCCAGCAGACCAGTCTCAGCGAAGTGCGGTTCTTCTACATCCCGGTGCAGGCCTTCGGGCCTCAGCCTGCCGACGGGGCGACAGGCGTCAGCGTTGAAGCAAGCCTGAATTGGCGGCCCGGCCGGGAGGCGACATCGCACACGATTTCAATCGGAACAGACTCCCAGGATCCCGGTCGCGGGACCGTGGCGACCGTGACGGATCACAGGTATACCCCCGCCGATTTGTCGCTCGGGACAACGTACTTCTGGAAGGTCGATGAAAGCAGCGACGGCCATACCGGCGGACAGGCCGGCTACTACTCCGGCGATGTCTGGAGCTTCACGACCGAGGAATTCTCGGTCATCGAGACCTTCGACAGTTACAACGACAACGTCGACGTCGAAACCACGATCTGGCACGCCTGGATCGACGGCGTGACCGACAAGGCCAGCGGTTCGCAGGTCGGGTACAACGAGGCCCCGTTCGCGGAAAGGACAATCGTCCACGGCGGGTCGCAGTCCATGCCCCTGATCTACGACAACACGTCCTTCGCCTTTTCCGAGGCCACGCGGACGTTCGAAGACGCCCAGGACTGGACCATCCACGGCGTCAAGACGCTTTCGATGTACTTCACGGGGACCGCGGGCAACAGCGGCAAGCTGTACGTCAAGATCAACAATGCCAAGGTGCTCTACAGCGGCGACGACGCGGATCTCGCCCGGACCGGATGGCAGGTCTGGAACATCGACCTGACCAAGATCGCAGGCGTCGCAAGTGTCCGCTCGCTGACGATCGGCATCGAAGGATCCGGCGCCAAAGGCAAGCTGTACTTCGACGACATCCGCCTGTCTCCGAAGACCCCCGAGTTCATCACGCCGGTCGAGCCCGACGGCGCGAGCTTGATCGCTCGATACGCCTTCGACGGGGACGTCAAGGACTCCTCCGGCAAGGGCCGCAACGGAACCGCCCTCGGCGGACCGACCTACACCGCCGGCGTGGCCGGGCAAGCCGTTCGCCTGGATGGAAACGACGACTACGTCGCGGTCGGCAGCGTCGGGATCAGCGGGGCCGCCCCCCGGACGATCGCCGGCTGGGTCAAGGCCGACACTACCGAGATCACCGACTGGACGAACCTCTTCGGCTTCAGCAGCAAGCCCGACGGCGTCGCGGCCAAGAGCTTCGACATGAACAAGATCGGGGGCACCAACCAATACGGCATTCACGCCTACGGCTGGGAGCGGACGATCCTGGCCATCGATCTGGAGTGGCACCACCTGGCCGCCACATACGACGGCACGACGATCGCCTGGTACGGCGACGGCCAGTTCGTCGCCAGCGAGGTCTGGGCCCTGGACACGCAGGACAACTTCCAGATGGGCAAACGCGCCCACGCCGCGGGCGGCAACTTCCCCGGCCTGCTCGACGAGGTGCGGGTCTACAACAAGGCCCTCTCGGCCGAGGAGGTCGCCTGGCTCGCCGGCAGAAGACTGCCGATCCACAAGCCTCTGTGACACTGACGCACGAGACATGACGCACGAATCCGGCGGGGCCCCGATCCACAAGACCAGGGCCCCGCTTCATTCTCCGTTGGTCCGCTCTGCGGAAATCTCTGGAGCCTCTCCCCCCGAATTGCCGAATATAGTCGATGGAGTCATAAGCGGTCCCCTTGCCGACGGAAGTCGTCTGTTTCGCGTTCTCTCGGCCGGGAGACCTCTTTTTGTTTGTGCCTTGCGAAGCCGCCATTCGCGGCTGTCGCCCATAATCGCAGGAGTGGATCCATGCACACAAGCAAGATTGGATACGGCTGCCTGGAAGTCCTGACGCTTGCTCTCTGGCTGGCAGGATGCGACGCAAACCGCCCCGCGATTGAAGCCCCGGAGCCTCCTCCCCCGCCTCCACTGCAGTTGGCAACGGAACCAGCCCCGTCGGCTGAGACGCTCCCTGAGAAGCCGAAGACGGAGGAGCCCCCGACCGAGCCGCAGGTCCAGGGCACACGAACCGGCGAAAACGCACCGGTCGAGGATGAGCCGGCCCCGCCGGTGGCCTCTGAACTGACCTACAACGGCAAGACCGTCACGGCCGCGTTTTTCACGACACTGTCCCTGAGCGACAGAGCGACCATCCTGTCCACCATCTCCAATCCGAAAGTCAAAGACAATTTCGCCGCCACGCTCACCCCTCAGGACACCGAGGCGATGATCACCTTGCTCCAGGAGCGCGTCGCCGTGCTGCCTCGGCTCGGAGAGCAGATCGGCGCCGATCGGGAGACCATCGACGCCCAGATTCAACGCAATCAGGATTTGATCACGTATCTCACAGGCGACAGGGATCATCCCGAGTACACGATATTCATCGAGAAACCCGTTACGCCGGAGTACTTCAGGACGTTGTCGGCATATGACAAAGCGGTTGTCCTGAAACTGACCTCGAACCCGGATACCACCGCCTTGTACTTGGGTCTTCTCACTGAGGCGGACAAAGAGGAAATGCTCCCCATCGTCCGGAACAGAATACGCAACTTGAGAGAGATGGGGGGCGAACTGGGCCTCGACAAACAGGTTGTCCAAGACACGATTGAGAAATACACGCGTGTGGAACAGTGTCTGATTGACTCTCTCAAACCCGCGGCGAAGGAGGACGCCCCGGTCAACGCGACGATCCCTCGGGAGGACACGCCTGAGCCGAACCAGGTCGCGGCGAATCCCACCCCTGTCAACGAGCAGACGCCCCCGGCGGCACCGCCCGTGAGAGAGACCACGGCGCCTGTGATGCAGGAGCAGGTTCCCCAGAAGGCGGCGCCCGATCCCTGGTTCACCGATCTGGACGCCGCCCGGAAAGAGGCGGAGAAGAGCCATCGCAATATCCTGTTGATCGTCACCGATCCGCAGCAAAGCGAGCTGTGCGAACGGATGGAGATGGATGTCTTCAGCGACAAGACCTACTTCCTGCAGCGCGCTCAGCGGTTCGTGCTGGTCAAACAGGATCTCGCCGCGGTCCGGCAGGCGGCCCAGGCGAACCAGCCGGTCGACATGGCCTTCTTGAGACGTTTCGAAATGCTCACGCCGCAGAACCAGCTCGTGGAAGTCATCGGCCCCCACGTTTGGCTGCTGGACTCGCAGGGTCGGCCCTGTGGACGGTACGTCTGTTCGGGAAGTGGCGACAGGAGTGCGAGCGACTTCCTGAGCAAGGTCCGCCAACTGGAAACCGTCAAGGACAAGCGAGACGCTTCGATCCAACAGGCCGAGGCAGCTCAAGACCTCGACCGCGCTCGGTTCCTGCACGAAGCCCTCAGCACAATCGGCAGCGACTGGATCGTGGCGGATTCGTATCCCGACCTGACCCAACGCATCATCGACCTGGACCCCGACAATCAGGCCGGCCTAAGAGACCAGTACCGCCGGATGCTCCTGGCGAGATCCTTCGAAGCCCTGATCCAACAGCAGCAATGGGCGGACCTGGTCGGCAAGCTCGATGAGTACTTCAACTGTCACCCCACGGACGCCCAGGCCAAGGAACCGTATCTGTACCGATTCCAGGCCCTGTTTGGACTCCAGAGATTCGAGGACGCCCTGAGCGCCGCGGACGACTATCTCCAACGCTACGAACCCAAGGAGTTCACGAGGAAGACCCGTCCGGACTCCGAACGAGCCGTGGCCCTTCGCGGCATGAAGATCCAGATCGACAAGCATCTGCGCCAATGGCCGAAGGTCGTCGCCGAGGTGGACCAGTGCCTGACCCTATACCGCTACAATCTGGACAAGGACACCCAGGGCCAACTGTTCCTGACCAAGAGCATGGCGCTGCTCGAAATGGGCCGGCCCGACGAGGCGGAGGACGCCCTGTGCGAAGCCCCGAGTTCGCTCGATGACGATTTCAAAAAGGAGGAGGTTCGACTCGCCACGGCCATCAATCAGACCCGCATCGACCGGCTCAAGGCCCGCCTCGCGGAGCAGTCCGTGCCCTTCGCTCAGTACAACGGCCGCACGGTCCTGCCTTCGGATTTCAACGATCTCAAGCCGGAGGCCCAATACGCCGTCCTGAAGGACGCGAAGAACGACGATCTGCGAACGATCTACGCTTTGAGTCTGAACGAAGCGAACAACCGCGCCCTGCGCGACCACGTGGACAGACAATCCGTCAGCGTGTCGCCGGACCAGACGAAGCTGACCCCGGCGGCCTGGAAACAGGTGAACCACGAATACGTCAAGGTCCGCCAGATCCTCGACCTGACGTGGGAGGAGGCCTACTGGTCCAGGGAGGCGAATCCTCATGTGGACATGTTCCTCCCCAACGACTGGGTCTTCACCGCCGATCCGAACAGGCTGCCGAACCGGTGCCTCTTCTATCTCAAGCCTCGCCATGACACGGAGTACTCCGACGGCATCCAAATCTTCGTGTATCGTTTCACGGGCGATCCCCTTTCGGTCGACCGGTACAAGGCGAAATACGAGTCCGATTTGAACAGTCAATGCACGGTCCTCCGGAAGGAGACATTGACCGTGCGGTCCCTTCCGGCTTTCGGATACGACCTCCGGATTGACGGTGACCGGCCAACCTACGTGTACCGTGTGTGCATCCTGGGTCCCCGTGCCGGCATCGAGGTCGATTGTCTCGCAGACTCCGCGGAAGGCCTCGACCGGAAGATGCCCCTGTTCCGGGAATTTGTCCGCCGCCTCGTCGTGCACGGCGCGCCGGCGACCGACGCGGATCTGCCGCAACATGCCCAATGACTCAAACCAACACGAAAGGAAATCCCCCATGTGCATGAACGAACCTGCGATCTACAAGCGAACCGGCCGGCACTACGCCGTGGACTTCCTGGCCTGGCATGACGGCGTGGACGCCCTGCTCAAGCC
>JAAYVJ010000117.1 GCA_012517265.1 Planctomycetota bacterium
ACGAATCATGAAGATCCGATTGGCCGTGTTGTGCGGTCTGGTTTGCGTCGCGATCCCCTCGCGTCGATCGACGACGGATTCGATCGCTATATGAGAGCGTCCTGCAGCGACACGATCTCCGGGGCGATTCCCTCGGGTCCGATGTGCAGAATCGCCATGCTGACGGGCAGATGGAATCGCTTGGGACCGATGCTGCCGGGGTTGAGGTACAGGACGCCGTCCTTCCAATCGACGGCCGGCTTGTGCGAGTGGCCGTAGACGACGACGTCGATGCCCGCCGCGGCCGGGTCGAGATCGAGCGTCTCGATGTTGTGAACGACGTGGATCTGTCGGTCCTCGACGGTCACGTGCTCGGTCAAAGCCAGATCCCGGGCCCACAGGCCGTGGTCCATATTGCCCCGGACCACGACCACCTCGGCGATTCGGCCCAGGTCCTCCAGGACGGCGGGATCGCCCACGTCGCCCGCATGAACGATCAGATCGCAGCCCTCCAGCCTGGTCCGGGCCTCCTCTCTGAGCAGTCCGTGGGTATCCGAGATCACACCGATGCGTTTGCCCATGCCCTTTCGTCGTCCTCCATCTCACGGGTGCCGTACATGCATGACAACGAACGACATTGTAGACGTCCCGGCCGGCGGTGAAAAGGAACATCTGTTGCGCACTCCGCTGGGGCATGGCGACATGGTCCCGCGAGGAGACGGCGGCGCCTCACGTTTCCCTTTACGTTCAACGTCGTCTCGGCCACCAGGAATCTTCCCAGTTCGGCACGTGGAATTGTAACCGTCTTTCGCAGGCGGGCACTATGATAGCAGGAAGATTCCAGTATCGGCGTTGCAAGGAGATTCGTTATGGCCAAGCCCTCATGGCTCTTTTCGAAATCGTTGATCACCCCGATCACGGCGGCCTTGTTCCTGATCGTCGCCTTCACCGGCGTGTTGCTCCTGTTTCATGTGGGAGGGGGAGCCGCCAAGGAGATCCACGAACTGCTCAGCGTGCTGTTCGTCGTCGCGGCCCTCCTGCACCTGGTCCTGAATTGGCGGATCTTCGCCTCCTATCTGAAAAAGCCGGCCACGATCGCCCTGGGCGTCGCAACGCTCGCGGTGCTCGCCACGACCCTGAGCGGGGGCGAAGGGGGAGGCAAGTCGCCTGCAGGGGAGGTCTTTGGCTTGATCGAGAGCGTGCCTCTGACGCATTTCGCGCCGCTGGTGGGCGTCGAGGCGCCGGAGGCCGCGGAGATGCTCCGAAGAGGGGGGCTCACGGTGTCCGGCGAGAGCCAGACGATCGGCGACATCGCCAGGAGCAACGGACGCAGGCTGCCGGAGATCCTCGCGTTCTTCCGCACGCCGGGGGCCAGGGAAGAACGCCGGGAAGCTCCGACGAAGTGACGATCGCGCAGAGAGGTGCGCCATGGAGAGAAGCACAGCAGTGCGGGTCGCCCCGGCGCCTCGGGTCGCCTGATCCCTCGCATGAGCGGGGCCCGACAAGCGATTTTCGGCTCATCCGGTTCTTGCGTACTTCGGTGTGCGATGGGGGCTCTGCCCCCCGCCCCCCGGCATTTTGCGCTTTGGGCCAATGGCATGAGAGGGGAGAAGGAAACCGCCGAGATCACCGGTTGCCGGCAGGCGGTTTGCTCCGGCTTCTTCCAGGGATCCCGTCCAGACCCCGTCCAACAGACGGGTCACGGTCCGCCTGCCATGCTGCTGGCGAGAAGCGAAAAATGCCAGGGGTCCGGGGACAGCGTCCCCGGTCATGGGTTCTCCTCCTGTGATCGAAGCACGCGAAAACCGGATGAGCCCGATTTTCTATTGTCCCCCAGGCGTGGGCGACCAGAGCCTCAACGTCGCCTCGCCCGGCCGCTCGCAACGGCCGACCGTCAGTAGTCCTTGAAGGGCCTGAGCCAGAGGGGCCAGTCGTCGTGCGTCACGGAGCCGGCGGAGGTCCACGCGTTGGCCGTGTTGAACGTCCGGTTCCACTTGAGGGTCCAGAGTTCCTTGAGTCCCACCTTGCGGGCGGCCAGGTCGACGAAGAGGTGGTTCACGTAGCCCGTGTGGCGATTCATGCAGACCAGGGTCCATTCGTTGAGCCCCGACACGTCCCCTTCGATCATCGGCGGACCGGCGTTGGCGTTGGGGTACACATCCACGTACGCGCAGTCGAAGAACAGGGGCACCGTGTCCGGTTTCTTGACGGTGTTTCGATTCCTCCAGTACTCCGGGGCGTTGCGGTCGCAGATCCACTCGTTCTGGCCGTAGCTGCCGATGTCGATGGTCTCTTTCTGCTTGAGGTTGGCCCAGCCCTGGCGGTCCCAGGACCAGGCTCGGGTCGCGAAGTTGCCGGCGACGACCATGGGCCGCGTCGCGACGGGACAGATGGTCAACGCCCCTCGATCCTGGTAGTAGGGCATCAGCAGGACCAGCCAGTCATTCGCAGCGTCGCCCCCGGCCGAGCCGCCGGTGTTGAACTTGCCTTTGCTCTCCTCCGTGTACATGTGCCAGATGTAGCCCCACTGCCTGAGGTTGGCCAGGCAGGCGACGGCTCGGGCCTGTTTGCGGGCCCGATTGAGGCTGGGCAATAGCAGCGACATCAGCATGGCGATGATCGCCACGACTACGAGCAGCTCGATCAGCGTGAAACCCGGCGGTGTTCTGCGTTGTCCTGTTCTTGTGGCCATTGCGGTTCACTCCTTACGCCTGGGGTCAAGATCTTCGGCCGGGCGCCTGCGTGTCCGAGTTCCCTCCTATTGTATCGCGGCTTGTTCCGGAAAGACAGTTCTTTTCTCTTCCTGGAAGGTGTGCGGTGGTCGGCGCGAGTCGCCATGGTTCTCCTTGACGCGGGCGAGGGCGTGAGCTTCGACTACGAGAAGGGCCGGTTCAACAAGGTGGTCTTCTCGTGGCAGGACGGCGCAGGCAAGATCGATCGCACCGGCGATTTTTCCCGCCATCGCCGTCAGATCGTCGCCTGGGACAAGATCGCCCTCCGAAACGCGCAATGATGGTCTCCGTGGTCGTGAGTTGCAGCATTCTCGCGTGCAGCTTTCGTCCGGCCCGGGGACCGGCCGCCGCGGAGGCGAGGGTTTCCGGAGTACTGAGCCGGATCGGCGGCCGCTTGCTCATCCCTCGCACACACATCCCTTCTTTGAAGACACCGCGAGGTCCGCGGCCAGTCACCCCGCGGGGCCGGGCGTGCGAAGCCCGCGTCCGGTATGAGCCGGAGGTTTGGAAGGAAATGGTGGCCGTGATCCTCCCGGCGAGACTCTCAGATCGGCTTGGTGTCTTCCGTGGACTGGACGAATCGCATTTGGCATGCAAGGGCCAGGCCGGTCCGGGCGGCCATGCCTTTCGATGTCTGGGGCAGTTCGGCTTGACGCAGGGATATGCGTGCGGTAGGGTTCCTGCATGGGGCGATCGCGCTGGAATGCCTGATGCGCGGCCTGTCGGACGTAACGCTG
>JAAYVJ010000675.1 GCA_012517265.1 Planctomycetota bacterium
GGCGTGATGTCACGGAAGAGAATCCCTTTTTTCGGCCAGTCCGGTATGGCGCGGATGTACTGCGCCAGGTCAAGGTGCTTGTTCGGCGTCTTCATGCTCACCATTCACGATTTGCTGTCTTCGATTCGGAACTTGACACTGCCGCCACGCCGCCGCATCGGGCGGTGAGGCCTCGTTGCGGCGGCGTGGCGCAATAGTAAATCGCAAATCGCAAATCGTAAATAGGAAATCCTAGTCGCTTTCCATGTACTGGTACAGGCTGGTCAACGCGTCCCGGCGGATCTGGCGGATTCGCTCTCGGGTCAGGCCCATCTTCTTGCCGATCTCCTTGAGGCTCAGAGACCGTTTCTCGCCGATGCCGTAGTGCAGGCGGAGCACCTGGGCTTCGCGGGGGTCCAACTCGTCGAGCAGCCGCACAGCCTTGGCCTTTTCCTCGTCCTGAACCAAGCAATCCTCGGGCCGGCCGGCGTTGTCGTCCTCCAGCGTTGATTCCAGGGCGACCGAATCATCCTGCTCGTCGCCTCCGAAGCTGTCGCCGGTGTTGCCCAGGACCTCGACAATCCGGTGAATCACCTTGGCCTTGCGGATGGGCAGGTGCATCAGGTCGGCCATCTCCTCGAGCGTGAGTTTGCGTCCGACTCGGCCCTCGACCTCGGAGGCCGTATGACGCCACTGATTGATCAGCGACACCATGTACGTCGGGACATGCACCGGCTGGATGTTCTCGAGCAGCGCCCGCTTGATGCTTTGCTTGATCCACCAGGCCGCGTATGTGCTGAACCGCGTGCCGCGGTCGGGATCGAAGTAGTCCACGGCCTTGATCAACCCGAGGTTTCCCTCCTCGATCAGATCCCCCAGGCTCATGCCTCGGCCGCCGTACTTCTTGGCGATGTTGACGACCAGCCGGAGGTTGCTTCGCACGAGTTGCTCGCGAGCCCACGGGTCGTTCTCTTCCATGACCTTCTTTCCGTATTCGTACTCCTCCTCGGCAGTCAACAGGGACGACTCGTCGATCTCCTTGAGGTAGTCCTTGAGTGTGATGTCGAAAACGATACGCTCCTCCCGCCCGACTGCAAGCCTCTCAGCCCCAGCTATTCGGGCCCATTGAATCTATGACCGCTGGTTACCCGCCGGCGGACAGGGACGCCCCCAATCCGACGACCATTCACCCACGAGTATCGACTGAACGAGGGAAGTGGTTTAACCCTGGCGGCTGCGAATTCCGGCCAGCGGTGCGAAAGATGGGAGAAGAAATCCGGACCCCTTCCGGCAGGTCTGGTCCAGTCCTTCCAGGGGAGGGAAGATGCGGATATTGAAACCTTGCAGGGCTACGGGCTGGCCACCGGCGGAGTCGATGCCTGTGGCCGGGACAGGTTGTTCCGGTGCCAGTGACGCACGATCCATACAGTCGCGACAAACGTCGCACTCGCCACGAACAGGACCGCCGCAAATCGCCAGTCAAGTCGTTGCCTTGCCATTCGCTCTTCCTCTTTCGCCCCGCTGTTTCCTCCGACTGCTCTAGACAAACCGCCTCAGGGGTGTCCTTCGCAAGACCAAAGCGGCCAGAGCCGCGACGGAGACCGTTAGGGGGATCGCGATGAGGCAGGAATCGTTCGCTAGAGGGATCCGATGCAGGACATGGGCGACCAGGGGGTGGATCAGATAGACTCCGAACGCCAGCGGCGACAGTGCCGCGACCACGGCGTCGCTGCGAATCGGCCAGCAGTAGGCCAGACAGACCATCATGGTCGCGATGCCGTGAGGAAGAACCGGATTTCCCAGCCCGACCCTGTGCAGAACTTGGCATTCGGTGGCCACTACCAGGGCGATTCCCACCAGGAACAGACGTCCCCGGTCTCGGGACGGGATCGCCAGGCATTTGCCCACCGCCACCCCGAGCGGAAGTGCCGCCAAACCAAACTCCCACTGAGGCAGGGGACGCCCCAGGTGAGTCCAGACGCCCGTGGCGTGGACCGCCAGAAGGACGGTTCCGGCTGCCATATTTGCCAGGATGACGGTTTCTTCCCGAATATGGGACGTCCAGCGGTTCATCGCGTGAATGACGGCGCCCACCAAAAAGGCGTAAGGCAGGTACCATAGGTGGATGCTGGGTCCGGCCAGCAGCGTCTCGGCGGAGAGCATTTGGCGGAGCGACATGGCGTCGCCGGTGTGCAAGGCGTTGGCCAGTCGGCACAATCCATAAACGGCGGACCAGAAGAGCCATGGTTTGAGCAGCCGGTGCCACCGTCGCTTCAGGAATTCGGCGGTGGTGCCCCGCCAGCCCTGCGAGGTCAGCAGGGAACAGAAGATCAACAGGAATACGGGAAGGCCTGCGTATGCGATGTGGCGATAGGGGGCATTTTCCGTGTGAAACCAGACAATGCCGATCGCGGCCAGGATTCGCAGCCGGTCGATGTTGGCGACCCGTGCTGCGGAGAGAGACACTGCCTCCGGAATGGTCTGTGTCTCGCAGAGAACCCCTGCGTCATACTGGTGGGAGATCTCTGCTCTCATTCTGCTGTCTCCCTCGGGCCAGGCGTCGGGGGCGTTCCCGAGGAAGAACATGCAGATCGAAGTCGACTTGTGTCATCGATCGGATGGCGTTCTGCTGCGACGTGATTCATCCACCTCGCCCCTGGTTGGCCGGCAGAGACTGTTATCGCCGGTCCTGACAATCCTGGGCACGTTACACGCGTCCGTGTGCAGAGGGACAACCCTCACTCCTGCAAGAGATTATATCAATAGGAAGGGCTCAAAGCAATCCAAAGAGAGGAGATTTCTTTCTGGAATCTCTGTTTCCGACTTCATTCCGGCGGCGACGCTTACCCCGGAATCGCCGTTCGATTCTGTTCGGACCGGACGATCGCCGGCGTGGGGCCGGGGATGGACTGCCAGGCGTCGGTCTCCGCATCGGTCAGCAGGTGACGAACGCCGATCGCGACGAGGGGCGAGACGCGGATCTCGTCGTGGAGGAATGTGCCAAGCCACCGCAGTGCGGTGGCCGCATAGAGGTCGTGGTCGTTTGTCGTTGAGTATGCGGTGTCCCAGGCGGGGTCGGTCGCGTCGGTGGAATGCCGCCGGCGACGCGTCCAGAGCCAGTTCAAACCCGCCTCCGGGAGCACGATGTGGGATCGCGTGAGGAAGGTCCGTCCGGCCATGAACGTGGCGGCCGAGCCGTAGCTGTCGTGCGCCCCGGTCTTCCGCCGGTCGAGGCTCAGGCCGGCGAGTCCCCGGTGGTTGTGGCTGCCACAGAAGCCGGTCAGGCCGAAGCGCAGGAGCCGGGTATTCCGGCGGGGCAGCCCGCTGACGCCGGCGGTCAGGCGCCCTGTTCTTCACTGTTGCCGCGGTGTCCGGCGTCGGTTGCCGAGACATTTTGCCGATTGAGGTTCCCTGCGTACTCGTTTCAAGCCGTTCCTCATCCCTCAGACACAAGAGAGTCGTTCTCGTACGAAGGGGGAGAAGTCTTCACTCGCCCGCTCCGGCCTTTCCGGATGTCGCATGTGGTTGGGACTACGGTCCCCCCGGCGCGGTCTGCTCAGGTGATGCAAGGAAGGAAGCGGTCGCTTTCCTCACCACGCTGCGAATCGAGCCAGATCGCTTCTGCCTTGACGGAGCCAAGGGCTGAGTCTTACGATGCGCAATCGCTTGCAACCCGGCGGCGCGGAGTTGGGTGCAGCATGGTGTGTCAGGAGAAAGAACCGAAATGGAACGAAGGTGGGTCGTGGGCATATCGATGATGACGGCGATTGCATGGGCGCAGATCGGCCAAGGGCAGATGCAGGAACGGGCGGCGGTCCCCGCGTCGCAACAATGGCGGCTAGAGGACCTCTACGTCTCGGATTTGGCCTGGAGACAGGCGAAGGACGAACTGGCGGGGCGTTTGGATGAAATCGTCCGGTACAAAGGCAAGCTCACCGAGTCGCCTGCGTCGCTGCTGGCGTGCCTGACGCTCAACAGCGAGTTCTCCAAAGCCTTCGGACGCCTGAGCAGCTACGCGCAGATGAAGTCCGACCAGGACACACGCGATGCGACGTATCTGGCGATGAGGCAGGAAATCGAGCAACTCGCCACGGAGTACAACACGCGGGCCTCGTTCATCGAGCCTGAACTCGTCTCGCTGGAGCCGGCGACTGTCGACAGATTCATCGGTGACCAGCCGGGTCTGAAGGTCTACCGAATGTACCTGATGGACGTGCTCCGCGTTAAGCCGCACACGCTGTCGCAGCAGGAGGAGAAGATCCTCGCCCGTGCCGGGCAGATGGCCGACGCCCCCAGTTCGGTCTATACGGTCTTCAGCAATGCGGAGATGCCGTACCCCCAGATCACCCTGAACGATGGGACGGTCGCCACGCTCAACAAGTCGGGCTTCGCCCTGCACAGGGCCTCGTCTAACCGCCAGGATCGCCAGGCCGTATTCAACGCCTTCTGGACCTCGGTCAACAAGTTCCGCCAGACCTTCGGCGTCCAGCTCTATTCGCATCTGCAGACGCACATCTTCTACACGCGATCGCGAAACTACGAGTCCTGCCTGCACCGGGCCCTGGACCGCAACAACATCCCGGTCGAGGTCTATCACAGCCTGATTCGCAACGTGCGGGACAGCCTGGACACGTTCCACCGGTACCTTCGCCTCCGGCAGCGGATGCTCGGCGTGGACACGCTCCAGTACTCGGACCTCTACGCCCCGGTGGTGAAGGGGCTCGACCTCAAGTATACGTTCGACCAGGGTCGTGACCTGTATCTCGATTCGCTGACGCCGCTGGGACCTGAGTATCGCCGGGCTGCGGAGGCCGCGTTCCAGCAGCGGTGGATCGATGTCTATCCGACGCCGGGCAAGCGGTCCGGCGCCTACTCCAACGGCAGCGCATATGACGTGCACCCCTATATCCTGCTGAATTTCAACGGCCGGTACGACGACGTCAGCACGCTGGCCCACGAGATGGGACAC
>JAAYVJ010000118.1 GCA_012517265.1 Planctomycetota bacterium
ACTGTCGCCAGCATCAACTCCGCCCGGGGACCTTCGGGTGGTGGAAGGGACGGTTGTCCGCTGCGAACGGACCCGTCCAGCCGATCGCCAGGCGTCCGACCGCGGGCCAGAAGAGTTCCTTCGTGGAACTGACGCTGGGCGAAGAGCTCACCGAGCAGCTCGACTACGTTCCGGCCGGCTTCATCATCCGCCAGCCTGTGCGGGTCAAGCGCGTCTGCAAGAATTGCCAGGAGGGTGTGGTCATCGCGGACCTGCGGGCCCCTCCCATCGAGCAGGGCCGGCCGGGAGAGGGGTTGCGGGCGCACGTGGTGTTCGGCTACACCAGCGGCCACAGCCGGGAAGGTCCGGTGCGGTTGCTGGGGGACTACGGAGGTTGGGCCCAGGCCGATGCCTACAGAGGCTGCGATGCGATCTTCGCCAGGGCCGTGCGAGGGAGGCGGGCTGCTGGGCCTCCACCCGCTGCAAGTTCTTCGACGCTCAGACCAGCGATCCGGCCCGATCGGCCGCAAGGACTGGCTGTTCGTCGGCCGCCGGGCGGCGCTCCTCTACAGCCTGGCGGCCAGTTGCAGGCTCTGTGGGATCGATCCGTTCGCCTATCTGCGTGACATCCGGACGCGAATCCGCACGCACCCGGCCGGCCGCATCGAGGAACTGCTCCCCCACAACTGGAACCTCACGGGTCTGTATCGCGATTCCTCCACGCCGCCAATAGAGCCGTGAACCAAAGCCTGAACATTCAGCCTATCCCTCCGTGTACTCCGTCGGACGGTTACATTCTTATGGATTCATCCGCAACTGTCTTCTGGAGCACTCCTGCCCCAAAAGGATACACGGACTCAAAGGCCATTCGGACAGGCTCTAAGAGCCCACCCTACATGGCTATGCACCATCTGATCCGCGGCCTCCAGCCTACGGCTTCGTTATGACCGCCGCGCAGCGATCGCAGATGTCCGGATGATCTGCGTTGGCTCCGACGCTGGGCCAGAAATTCCAGCATCGCTGGCACTTGGAGTGCGGGCTCTTGGTCGCCGTCACCGTGGTCTGGGCTGCGCCCTCTTCCAACTTGATCTCGCTGACGATGCACAGCGCCGCGAATTGTGCGACGCCGAATTCCCGGATCGCCGCCGCGTCCTCCGGATCGCACTGCATCGTGACGGAGGCTTCCTGGTTGCTGGCGATGATCTTGTCCTTGCGGAGGCCCTCCAGGACCTTCAGAACCTCGTCGCGCAGGCCCATGAGCTGGGCCCATTTCGCCTCTTCGCCCGCATAGTCGATGGCCGGATCCACTTTGGGCATGTGGGCCAGATGGACGCTGGCGCAGTCCTCGGGTTTGACCGGCATCGCCTCCCAGGCCTCTTCGGCCGTGTGGACCAGGATCGGGGCGAACATCCGCACGAGGGCGCCCAGGACTTCGTACATCGCGGTCTGGCCGCTGCGGCGGGACAGGCTCCCGGCGGCGTCGCAATACATCCGGTCCTTCAGCACGTCCATGTAGAGGCTGCTCATCTCGACCGAGCAGAAGTTGTAGAGCGACGAGAACACCCGGTGGTAGGTGAATTCCTCGTACGCCTCGGTCACCTCTGCGATCAGCTTCTGAAGCTGCTGCATCGCCCATTTGTCGATTTCGAGCATCTGCTCGTAGGGCACGGCGTCCTTCTTCGGATCGAAGCCGCTGAGGTTGCCGAACAGGTACCGCAGGGTGTTGCGGATCTTGCGATAGGCGTCCTGCGTGCGGCCGATCAGATCGTCGTTGCACCGGACGTCCTCCTGGTAGTTGACGCTGGAGACCCACAGGCGAAGGATGTCGGAGCCGTACTTGGCGATCTCGTCCTGCGCGTTGACGTAGTTGCCCAGCGACTTGGACTGCTTCATGCCTTTCTCATCGACGGTGAACCCGTGGGTGAGAACGCTCTTGAACGGCGGCTGGGAGATCACCCCCAGCGCCGGCAGCAGCGAGAGCTGGAACCAGCCGCGATGCTGATCGGAGCCCTCGAGATACATATCCACCGGCACCGGCCAACCCTCGCGTCGCGAGCAGACGCTGTACCAACTGCACCCCGACTCGAACCAGACGTCGAAGATGTTCTCTTCTTTCTGCAGTTCATCGAGGTTGAATCCCTCGGGCAACTTGAAATCGTCGCCGAGGATTTGTCGCGGCGTGTGCGTAAACCAGCTATCCGAGCCGTGCTTGCCCACGTGGGCCGCCACGGCCATGACGGATTCCTTCGTCAACAGGACCTTCCCGTCCGCGTTGGTGAAGACCGGGATCGGCAGACCCCAGCTTCGCTGGCGGCTGATGCACCAGTCCGGCCGGGATTCCAGCATGCCTGCGATTCGTTTCTGGCCCCAGGCGGGGATCCATTTCACATGGTCCAGGCCCTCCATCGCCATCTGGCGGAGCGTTTTGCCCGTGTCCGGCGACTCTTTGTCCACGCCGACGAACCACTGCTCGGTGGCGCGGAAGACCACCGGGTCCCGGCTGCGCCAGCAGTGCGGATAGCTGTGGCTGATCTGGCTCTGGGCGAAGAGCCAACCATGCTCCTGCAGCCAGCCGTTGACTTCCTTCTCGACGTTGAGAACGCTCTTGCCGCGGAGCCACTGCGGGACCGTGTCGTCGTAGCGCCCGTCGTTCTTGACAGGGGAATAGACCGCCAGGCCGTACATCTGGCCGGCCATGTAGTCCTCCTGGCCGTGCCCGGGGGCGGTATGCACCAGGCCGGTGCCGTCTTCGATCGTGACGTAGTCGGCCAGGATCACCATGTAGGCGTCCTTGTCGGTCGGGTTGGTCTCGACGAACGGATGGCGATACCGCAGGTCGTCCAGCTCGCCGCCTCGGACGGTTTTGGCCGCGATCGTGTATTGGCCCTCGGCCAGGCCGCCGGCTTTCACCACCGCGCTGACTCGCTCGGCCGCGACGACCGAGACGAACTTGCGGCCGTCCTTCTCATAGGCGATCGTCGTGTATTCGAGCTGCGGATGCACCGCCACGGCGAGGTTGGCGGCCAGCGTCCAGGGCGTCGTCGTCCAGATCATGAAGCAGACGCGGGCGTCCTTCGCCTGTTCCGGCGTGACCAGCTCCAGTTCGACCAGCCTCCGTACGGCGGTCTCGGCGGCCGGGAAGTTGACGAAGATGCTAGGGGAGGAAATGTCTTTGTACTCGAGCTCCGCTTCGGCCAGAGCGGTCTCGCAGCCCACGCACCAGTGAATGGGCTTGAGTTGTTTGTAGACCAGGCCCTTGCCGACCAGCTCGGCGAAGACTTCCAGAATGCCCGCCTCGTAGGCCGGCTTGAACGTCAGGTAGGGCTCCTCGAAGTTGCCGAAGACGCCCAGATCCTGGAACTGCTTGCCCTGGATCTTGACGTACTTGCCGGCGTACTTCATGCAGTCCTTGCGGATCTCGGGCTTGGACATCTCCCGGGCCTTGGGGCCCAGGTCGGTCATCACCTTCGATTCGATCGGCAGCCCGTGGCAGTCCCAGCCGGGGATGTACGGGGCGTCGAACCCGGTCATCGTCTTGTACTTGAGCACGAAGTCCTTGAGGACCTTGTTGATCACGTGGCCCATGTGGATGTCGCCGTTGGCGTAGGGCGGGCCGTCGTGCAGAATGTACAGCGGGGCCCCCTTGCGGGCCGCGCGGATCTGTTCGTAGATCTTCTGCTGGGCCCACTGCTTTCGCATCTGGGGCTCGCGCTGCACCAGGTTCGCCTTCATCGCGAAACTGGTTTCAGGCAAATTCAGCGTATCACGATAACTGTGCTTGCTTTCATCCGACATCTGTGGGTCCTCGAAAACTCCAAAAAAGAATCGCGTATCATACGGGCTGGGCCGGGATTTCGTCAAGGCCGGATACTGACCTGGCGTCTTCCGCCCGCGTCCGGCCCAAACGAAAAAGGCCTTCCAGAGTTCGCTGCTCTGGAAGGCCTCGGATCAACCCGAAATCAGTTCTTCTCAGGGCAGCTTTCTCCTGTGGCCGATAATGATAATCCCGCCGCGCAGCGTCCGCCGCACGTCGTTCACTGCCCCGAGTTGTCCATGCCTGCTGTTCATACGGTAATCTGCTGTGTTTCTACCAGGAACATCGGCGATTGTCAAGCGAGGGTTTAACCGCGTCGATCCGAAGGCGATTCGGTGGCCGATGTGCCAGCCTCGTAGGCCCCCAGATCCACCCCGTCGCCGGCGACGCGAGCCGCGCCCGCCAGGTCGATCGGGAGGCGTTCCTGGACATCTCCGTCGCCATCGAGGTCCAGAACGTCCTCCGGCAGCGCGTCGACGCTGCCGGCATCGAGGCAGGGAGAGCCTCGCCTCAGCCGCAGATCGTCGTCCTTCGTCCCGATCCGGCCGTCCGGGCCGGCGGGATCGACGAACAGGGGATCGGCGTCGAGATTCCCGGTTCCGGGCCATCCGCCCTGAATGTCGCTGAAGGCGACTGCGACGAAGGAGTCTCTCACGCCGGCGACCTGTCGTTCGTGGCCCCACAGGATGCAGTTGGCGACGCGCAACTCCGCTCGATCATCGGGAACCCACGTTTCGCAGAGGACTGCGTTCACCGAAGCGTGCGGGCTGTCGTCCAGGACAGTGCAGTTGACCAGCGTAACGAGGCTGCCGATGGAGTAGATCGTTCCGCCCTGCGTTGCGGCCTGGTTCGCGTGGAAGCAGCAGTTGATGGCGGCGAAGACGCCGCCGGGGACGACGGTGACGGCGCCGCCTCGGCCCCAGGCGAAGTTGCCGTGGACCGAGCAGTTGATCAGGGTTGCGCCGCCGCCCCGGACATAGACGGCGCTGCCGTCTCCGAGGTCCTTTTCCGGGCCCAGACCGGAGGCGTTTCCGCACAACGTGGAGTCGATGATCTCGGCATTGCCGGCTGAGGTGCAGATCGCGCCGCCGCCCAGGGCCGCCCAATTCCCTGTGAACTCGCATCCCTGCACGCGGGGGGCGCCTGCGGAGATGTACAGGCCCGCTCCGTACCGGATCTCCGCCGTCTCGTCGGCGTAGCCTCCCGTGATGCGAACGCCGTCGAGGACCGTGGTCCCGTCCGCGTCGAGGAGGGTCGCCACGTGCAGGCTGTTGTCTTTTCTCGACGGATCCGACCCCAATTCGCGCGGGTCCTCCACCGCCGCATCGTCGCCGTTCAAATCGCCGCTGAGGATCGTCGGATGGTTCTTCGTGTCCCTGACGTCGGGATCGGGCCCTGCGGCCCCGGCGTACCCGCCTGCGACAGTCACCCCCGGGTTCAAAGAGAACGTCGCCCGGCGGTCCCCGGGGGCTGTGCCGATCCCCCGATCCGGCGTATAGACGCCGCCGGCGACTCTGATCTGGCACCCCGATTCCGCGGCCGCCAGCGCGTCCTGGAGGGTAGGGAATGCGTTGGACCAACTGGATCCGTCGCCGGTCCCATGGGCCGAGAGGTCCACGTAGAGCGTCCGCCCGGAATCGGCGGTCACCGTGAGCTGCGACGGGCTCACGGCGGTGTTGTTCAGTTCGTTCGTTTCGTCGCCGTTGAGATTCTCCGGGTCGATGATCCAGCCGACATAGTAGGCCCCGGGCGGGATGTCCGTCGGGAACGTGCCGTGCAGCGTGATCAGGGTCCAGGAGTTCACCGAGAGCCCGATGTTGATCCGGCCGAGAGAGTAGTCCGACGCGGTGATCTTGTTGTCCACCGAGGCGTAGAAGTCCACGTAGATGATCTCCGGGTCGCGTTCGCCGGTGGCTTCGATCGCGGCCTGGACCGTGAACGTCTGGCCCGCCCGGCCTGCGACGAATTCCGTCGGCGCAAAGCTGCTGTACTGAACGCCTCCGTCACGGAGGTCGAGTTCGCCGGGTCAGCCATAAACTCCATGCCGGGAAACGCCCGGCACAGGCAACGAACCTCGCACCGCACCCGCGCCCAGCCCTTTTGGCACCGCACTCGCTAGGACGGCACTCAGGGCGAGCATCGCAATAGAAACGATCCGCCTCATGGCACTTCCGCCGCATCTAAGTCGCCAGGGTGATTGCAGCGTGCGGTTGTGAACCCTCCGTCCACATATCTCACGAGCCATTCCGCCGCCGCGGCCCTGTGCTTTTCCACGAGGCCTCTATTATATCCCGTTGCGGCCGGATGTCAATCGTTTGTCGAATACGAAGTCCAGGAAGTGGTCCATGTGGTAACCCCACTTGGGGATACCGGTGTCGCGGTAACGGCCCAGGGCTCCGTCGAAGCAGTCGGTGAACCACTGCAAGGCCAGCATCAGCGACGAGAGCCAAAGCCAATGGAGACTGAAGCGGGCCAGGTGCCCGAAGAGAATCAGCCCCGCGCTCCAGAGAATCGTCGTGAGCGTCAGGTGGTAGCCCTCGATCCATCGGGGAAACCGGGGCGTCAGGAAACTGATCAACCGCTTTTCCGCCTTGGCCAAAGGGGACTTCAGCGGCAGCTTCTTGTCGCCCTGAAACGGCTTTTCCGTGGCGTCCATAGAGAACCCTTCGAACTGACCCTTGCGATTCGCGATTTGCTATTTGGAGTCATGATAACAGAATATCGCCGTCGACATCTTCATTGGGAGTATCCCGGCGGCGCGTACCGGCTGTCGGACCGATTCTCTGTCGCCTTTCGTTCTTCCGGCTTGGCAGCAAGAGGGCTGCCGATTTGCGCGTGGGACAATGTCTCCGCGCGACTCCCACTGTTCGTGTCTGGATAGCACAACCGCACGGCGAGATTATCCGAGCGCATCAGATAGACGCCCAGAGCGCCAAGGCCGACAGCCAGAACCAGCATATGGACCAAGAACCACCCGTAGCAGTGGGATGTGACGAGCTGTGCTTTCGTCTGCAATTGACTTCCCAGCGGATGGGGCATCATGACCCCTTGCAGTTGGGAAGTCCCATAGTCGGGGCGGTGGAGGAATGTCACAATCGCGGTGAACGTCAGCACGACGACCCCGCACAGCAGCAACAGTCCGATCACCTTGGTGCACAGTTCAAATCTCTCTCTCATACTCTGCCCTCCGGCTGGTTATTGGGATCGAGCATCGCGTCACTGTCTGTGCGACAAGGATAAGGGGCCGGTCGATCGATTTCAAGCGGCAATTGGCCGGAATCGGGGCCCGGCGTGATGATCCGGTCCCGGAGGACGTGAATTCGAGACTTGAAGTCGTCGGCGAGACGCCGGTAGAATCTGCCTGGATATCGATCGGCAACGATCCTGCAACGAATCCAAGTCCTTGGGGAACGCACGATGAGAAATGCGACGAATCATACGAAGTCGGCTTCATTCCTGCGAACAGCGACACTCGGTATTCTATGCGTCTGCCTGCCGGTTCTGGTGGCTGCGCCGGTTCGTCCGAATCCCAGCCATGCGGCCGGGCCGCTTCGGGTCTACATCGTCACGGATCTGGAGGGGGCCAGCGGGGTATACAAGTTCGCGCAGACGCGCGAGGCGAACAATCCCCTGGGCGAGAAGGCCAAGGAGTACCTGATGGGCGACATCGCGGCGGTCGTCCGCGGGCTGCGGTCCGCCGGCGTCACCGACATCGTAGTGCTGGACGGCCACGGCTCGCAGGCCTTCGTGCCGGAACTGATGGCGCCTGGAGCCAGGTACATCACGGGGTTGCCTCGGCCGGGGCATCTCACAGGCCTGGACGGCTCGTTCGCCGGCATGATCCAACTGGGGGCCCACGCGATGATGGGGACGCTCGACGGAGTGCTGTGCCATACGCAATCGTCGCGATCGGAGAACCGGTACTGGTACAACGGGGTCGAATCGGGCGAGCTGGCCCAGTGCGCCGCGATCGCGGGGCACTACGACGTCCCGACCATTATGGTCACCGGCGACGAGGCGACCTGTCGCGAGGCGAGGCAGTTCTTCGGGACGGATTGCGTCGCGGTGGCGGTCAAACGCGGCTTGTCGCGGGAGGCCGCGGAGCTCTATCCGTTTGAAGAGACCCGTCAGGCCCTCTACGAAGGGGCCCGGCAGGCGGTGGCCGCGATCGGGCGGTGCAAGCCGTACAAGCTGACGCTTCCGATCCAGGCGAAGAAGGAGTATCTGGACCCGAGCAACTCCAATTCGCCTCGCCGCATCGTCAAAGAGGGCGTCGTTGACGACGTCCTGAAGCTGCTGGATTTCTAACGGAGCCGTCGGCCGGACACCCCAGACGTTGCGATTCACCGCTTTCGGCGGGCGAGGGTCGCCTCCACGAGCGGTTTGAGTTCTTCGGGAGGCAGCGAGGCGATCTGGCCGCCGGCGAGCAGGACGTTGCACCTGCCGTCGTGGACGGGTTTGGGTTCGTAGACCAGGACGGTCGTGGGAGAGTCGTCGGCTCCGCCGCCGGGGATGTAGACGTAGTCTACGCCGCAAGGGTCGGGGCATCGGAAGAGCTTGGAACTGCCGCAATAGCTCACCAGTTCCTGCTGGCTGTCGGGGTACTTCTCCTCGCTGATCGCATACGTCTGGAGGCACTGGGCGATCGAGCGGAGGTTCATCTGGCAGGCCAGGGTCATGCCCTTGTGCTGGGTGTTGACCATCGCGTCGCCGTACTGCTTGCCGGCCTCGCCCGCGGTCTTCATGATCCAGAGGACTCCCGCCGCGAGCAGACCGAAGAAGATCAGCCCGGTGAGGATGTTGATGATCGCGCCGCCTCGCGCAAAGTCACGCCTTCGCGACGGTCTCGAACGCTCTCTGTAGTCCACGGACATAGCAGACCCCTTCAACACGTTTCGCTCTGTCGGTTCCCATTCTACGAGCAAAGCGGTCGGGGATCAATCGCGATGCATCAGTGATGCGAATGAGGTGTGCCCAGGTATTCTGGCAACCCAATGGATGGAGAGAGATTCAGCAAGCGGGGCAGACGCATGGTGAAGGGACCCATCCCCATTCCATAGACAATGCCCAAGCAGGCCCGCATGGACCTGTCTGGGGAGTTGCCGCTGTCCGCCAGGAGAGACCGACCTCGCTGGAAGAATCAATCACACCCCCGCGCACGCTCGTCGCAATGGTCCGGTCCGGACGCATCCGTGTGGATTCTCTTCGGTTCGGTTCCTAGAAACGGAATCTGGCGCCGATCATGTAGATCGGGCCGCCGAAATCGAAGCCGTTGTCCTTCTTCTCGAAATCGTACTGGAAGTCGAACAGCAGCTCGCCCACGTCGCCGATCGGGATCGTCACGCCGGCGGTGACGAAGGGGAAGAAGCCCTTGGCCGCGGTGTCGACGCCGTCCGATTTGTCGACGAAGGTGTTGTACACCCCGGGGAAATACGGATCTTCGGCCGTCTCGGCGTACGTGTAATCCCAGCGGTCGAAAAACCAGAAGTAGCCCACGCCCGCGCCCACGTAGGGTCGGATGTCGCTGGCGTCGCCCAGCGGATAGAACCGGGCCGCCAGACGGAGGTCGAGCAGGCTCAGGTCGTCCGTGTAGAACTCCTCGATCAGGGCCCCTTCGGTCTCGTCGAAGTAATACGTGTCGAACGATCCGAGCGAGGAGCCGCCGGCCGTGAACGCCAGGTCGAAATGGTCGTCGAAGAAGCGGGCCGTGGAGAGCTCGAGTTCATAGCGGGTTCGGGTCGTCTTCTCCAGATCGATGGGGCTGTCGAGCGTCTGGACGCCGATCTTGAACCCCAGTCCGGGACCCGACGCCGCCAGGCCGCAGGCCGACCACGCCAATACGATGCCTGCCATGCAGACGCCGGTGCACGATCGTCGCCAAGGGGGGGCATGACGGGCGGCGCTGCCTGGAATCGGCCCCGAGGGCGTTGCGTGTTCCTCTCTGTGTGCAGAGTGTGTCCGTGCCATGGTCGTGGTTCTCCTCACAGGTTCGAAGCATCTCGGCCGAAGAACCCGTCTCTCCGGCTCCACCCATAAGAGGCACGCCGAACCGCGAGGGTAACGCAGATCAGTCAACGAAGAGGGGAGTGGCAGCGGATCGCTCACCGTTGCGGCGAGGGGACGAAGTCGTGGAGATGCGGCGCTGCATCGCTTGCGACGGGCCGGATTGTCATGCAGGTGATCAGGAAACGAAGGCCGAACTGGGCGTCATTCGAGAGGTTCTGTGCTTCCGTGACCAGAGGGGCCGCGAGCATCTGGGTCCACGTTTGCGCGATAGCGATATCGGGCGTCGCGAAAGCGTATCGGGTCGGCTCGGACGTGGGCTGCACTCGTCCATTCAGCCAGAAGATCGACGCGACAATGGCGACGCAGGCCGCGGCCAGTTGAACGAATCGCATCGACGGACGCCGCCGGCGGGGAAGCGGGCCGGCGAGGATCTGGGGCGAGACTCCTCCGCCGGCCGGAGGAAGGGCGGACGCCTCGGACCGCAGGGTCTCGCCCAGCGTCAGGCAGGTCTCCCGGAACCGCTTGCAGGCGTCGCACCGGCCCAGATGCCTGTGCGTTCGTGCGCCGAGGGGTTTTCGCGAATCGATCGCGGCCGAGATCATGAATTGGAAGATCGGGCAGAGCATCGTCGATATCGCAACGCCATTTCCACGTTTCATGGTTCTCTGTCCTCCAGAAGCTTGGCCATGTTCACGCGGGCCCGATAGAGCAAGACCTTCACGCAGACCTGGGATTTGCCCATCACGCGGGCGATCTCCTGAATGGGCAACTCTTCGGCGTATCGGAGCCAGAGGGCTTGGCGCTGCGCTTCGGGTAGTTGAGCCGCGGTCGTCCAGAGATTCTGTCGCAGCTCGCGTTCTTCGGCGGCCAGGTCGCAGGCCGGCGCGTGGAGATCCTCGCTGCGGCACTCCACGCGTCTCCTACGATGATGGCTGATCGCGGCGCGCGCGGCGATGGTGAACAGCCAGGTGGAGAACCGCCGGGAACTGTCGTATTGGTCGAGGTGCTCGTAGACGCGGAGGAACGTGTCCTGGACGATGTCCTCGGCCTCATGGCGATCCCGGGTCCTGCGCCGCAGAAACGCCTGAAGCCTGGGCGCAAAGCGGCGAACCAGCTCCGCGAAGGAGGCCTGGCACCCTCGACCGGCCTGCCACGCCAGTCTCTCGGAAGTCAGTTCGCCGATCGCCGCGTCGAAGGCGGAACCGCCACCGGCTACTGGCCTTGTCTTTGCCTGCGTTGTTCCCATTGCGTCTTGAAGAATTCGAACGTCGGTTGCGTGGCCCCTTCGAAGCGGACCTGCGTGGTCTTGTCGGCCTGGGAGACTGTCAGTTTCTTGGCCAACTCGGCCAGTTGCGGCTTGTCGTTGCTCAACTGGACCATCGCGATCAGGCCTTGAGCCAGCTTGGTCATATTGCCCGCCACTTCGGGGGACTGGCCACGCAGGCTCAGTTCGGCGAAGATATTGTCCGAGGTTTCGCCGAGGGTCAGGGCCAGGGATTCCGTCTGCTTGAGCAGGGCGGCCTTGGGGTCTTCTCCGACGAGCCGCCCGACGCCGGTGGCGACGACCTGGGCGAACACCCTGCCTTGTCCCGCGGGGACCTGATTGAGCAGGCCGCTCGACGTGCCGGACGCCTGGCCTTTGATCGTGTCCACCGCCTGTTGCACCGCGGTCAGGCTGTTGCCCATCACGACGCGGCCGGCATCGCAGATGGACCCGTACATCATCTGGTCGCCCGCCGCCTGCTGGCCGGGCTTGGGCTCCTGTTGCCAGCGGTACAGCATCGAGCTCTTGTAGGGGATCTCCTGGTACTGCGGATTCATCTTCAGGAGGGAGAGGATCTTCTGCGCGTCGAACTGGCCGTCGACGATGACCACCGCGTTGGTGCGGTCCTGGTCCTTGCCGTAGAGGGTCACGTCGCGGAGATCGCGGAGCGGATCAAATGAGAAGATGGCCGCGAACTGCTGGATCTTCTGGTCGAGGCCCTGTTTCTGGATCTCGGCCAGGACGAGCTTGCCCAGAGTGGAACCGCGAAAGGCCTCCAGATCGATGTGAGCGACCCAGTTGGCCGTGGGGTTGACCTCGCTCTTCTGCAGCGGCGCCGCGAACGCCGGCAGAGATGCCAGGTACAGACCTGCGACAAGGACTATCCTCGATACACGCTTATTCATCATTCACTCCTTTCAGCAGTCTACACGACGCGAGCTTGCCAAGCCAGCCGGAAAACTCACGAAACCGTTCTGTTCGCCCGCGGATCAGGCGTTTACGTTCTTGTACGCAGGTCCGGCCTGAAAGGTTACACTGGTGCGCGGCATCTGACATGATCGCCCCTGGGTTTCTCAGGGGCCAGCACTGAAAGGGGATGAGTCATGACGCGACGATTTGGGCGACGGCAGTTGTTGGGAGCTGCGGCTACAGGCGCATTGCTCGGTTCTCAATCGGGGACGGCGCGCGATGCGGAAGTCGGGTCCCGGCGGGAGGTTCGGCTGGAGTTTCTCCGACCTCGCGAGATCGAGGAGGCCCGAGCAGCGTGCTCCACGGTTTTTCAGCCGCTGGGGACGGTCGAGTGGCATGGCGTCCACAACGTTGTCGGCGTCGACGCGGTCAAAGCCCATGCGCTCTGTGTACGGGCGGCTCAGAGAGGCGGCGGGGTCGTCTCACCGCCGCTCTATGGTGGCGTCGGGGGCATGAATGAACCGCACACCTTCATCATGGATCCCGAGGACGACGTCTTCTCGCGGCTCCTGCGGCCATGGCTGGAGCAGCTTTGTCGGGAGATGGCCCGCGACGGTTTCAAGGCGATCATCATCCTCACAGGTCATTACGGCGCCGCTCAGCAGATCGTCGTCCGCGAGGCGGCGGTCCGTATGAGCCGGGCCCTGGCGATCCCTGTACTTGGCACGCCCGAGTATTGGCTGGCCCTCGACGAGGGCTACACGGGCGATCACGCCGCCTGGGGCGAGACCTCGCTTATGATGCACCTGTTCCCCGAAACTGTGGATCTGACGCGGCTCGGCGATCCTCCATACAAGGGCGTTGCCGGCCGGGACCCCAAGGAATCCTCCGCCCTGGACGGACGTCGGCTCACCGACACGATTGTCTCGCGGCTTGCGGCTCTCGCACAGAAGATGCCCACGTGGGACTACGAGACGCTGGATCGTTTCGTCGAGGCCGAAGCATCTCTTGTCGCAAAGCAACTCGCTGCTCCCCGAGGCAAGAACCCGGTCTGGGCCGCCTGGCGAAATCTCAACGTCATGCGGGACTACGGTCGGTGGCTGGCCGATGGAGAATTCGACGCGATCAAGGCCGCGGTTGCGCGGCTCTAGGCTGTCCGCGATTCGCGGCCCTCACCTGCCTGAGAACCGCCAGACGAGGTCGAAGTCCGTCTTCTGCTTCGATTCGGGCGGCTTGGGAA
>JAAYVJ010000676.1 GCA_012517265.1 Planctomycetota bacterium
GAACTGGCGGAGAAGCTCAAGAACGCCCGGATGTGGGGGACCGGCGTCTACGACGGCCAGAGCGTCCAGCACACCCACGTCCTGCACGACAAGGACATCGTCGAGCTGCACTTCGGGTAGGGCAGCACATCTCCACGGGCTTGTCTCGTGGTGTTTGGTGCAGGACTACCGGCGATCTTGTCGTGGAAAGTATGGATTGTCTTTCTTGATGCAAGTTTTCTCTTGCACAGAAACGATAGTCTTGCGTATGCTATAGTGCGCCCTCCATTCTGCGAAGTCCCAGGTTCCACCTGGGATACGCCGCAAGGCATAGCGAATGTGGGGCCTATTTATTTCGGGCGGTAATGTGCCTGTGTACCTCCAGGCAAGAAGACCCAGTGGCGATAGGGTTGTTTCCACAGATTGGTCCAGTCATCATGGCGGCTAGTTGTCGCTCCTATGTTGAATCCTGGGTAGATCTCACGAATCCAGTGATTGATGTGTTTGTACAGTTTCTCCTTGGCGATCGTCTTTTTTGCTCTTCGCGAGGCCCCAGGCGGTTTCAATTCATGCTTGCGGTTGAGACGAAACTGCATTGCGCCCAGAACAACATCAAGGCACTGAAGAAGCACGTGGTCCCGTGAATCGATCTCCGCGATCTGATCTCTGCGGATTTGGATATGTGCCTTGGCGAATTCCGGCCACAAGTTGAGACGATGGATGTAGTCTTTGAACAGTTCACATTTCTCCCGAGTGTCCGGAAGCCTGTCGAAATAGATCCTCACGTTGACTGGATCGGTGGTTGCGTTCGAGTAACGCAAACCGAATGCATGCTTGACAAACTGGTAGTACAGGATGAAGTACTCGTGTTCTCGATGATACGGCTCCAGGTTGTGCGCAGTGAAACAGTTCTGGGTGAACATAATCCGCACCTTGATTCTGTCCTGTTTGACAAGAGCGAAGAAGGTGTCCATCAGGGAGCAGTACTTCTCCAGATATGTTGCCGTGACCTTTTGCCACTTGACCTCCTGATGAAGATTCAGTTCCGCTTTTGCGCGTTGTACACGGGCGATGGTGTCCGCCAAGTCTTCTGAGCGGACCAGAACTCCGCCATAGAAGTTCGAGAACCATGAACCTTTGGATTCTGATTCGTCGCAGTATATCACGTGCTCTCGATGCACTCTGTGCTGCCTCCAGGAGAACTGCAGTCACCCTAACGCGCATTTTGGAGAAGGTCAAGGACTTTATCCGTTATCGCCATTCTGATGCCTGGTCAGTTTACGGCGGGGGCTTGAGGATTCCAGGATATAAGGTATGATGCCGTGCCAATGATTGCGAGGCATCTTCAGGAGTGAATGAGATCATGAGAATGAGTGCCGGCGTTATACAGGGAAGGGGTGTGTGGACAAGCGGCGATTGTCGAGGTTTGCTGCTGGCAATCGAGATTCTGATTCTTTTGTCTTCCATGCAGGTCTGGGGAACTGCAACAGGCGACAGCAAGGTCGTGACATATCCAGCGCCGGCGGGGGATTTTCGGTCGGGCGACAGCGCCAACGTCGAGATCAACGGCGTCACGCTTCGCGGCTCGCCCCACGGGACCATCGTCCCGCGCAACAGCCGCAACGTGACGATCCGCAACGTCAAGCTGTGCAATTCCCGCGTCCAGAACGACGACGGGATCAACCCGTGCAACTCGCAGAACGTGCTGATCACGGACTGCTTCATCCGCAGCGACGACGACATGCGGCTCGAAGGCGTCCTGGTCGACGACGTCCGCCTGCACGGCGAGGGCCAGCGGGAGTTCGTCCGGCTGCGTCCGGTGGTCAACCAGTACATGCGGAACAAGGTCCCCGGCTTCGTCCGGGACGTGTGGTTCCGGAACGTCGCGGTCGAGGGCTCGCCGGGCGAGTACCTGGTCCAGATCGAAGGCGCCGACGCGACGCACGACGTGCGGGACGCGCGATTCGAGAACGTCTCGATCCTGGTCTCGCCCCTGACGAGACAGTCCCCGCAGGTCCGCGTCGGCCCGCATGCGCAGGACATCCGTTTCGGCAGCCAGACTCAGTCCGCCCGCTGAGTCGGCGATTGTCGGAATTCTCTTGACGCCGGGCGATTACGGTTGTTATATGACGGTATGCCATGGAAGACGCCTGAGGGATGAGGAGTTTGCAGAGGGACGCGCCTTGCACGTCCCGGATTCAGCGTCGGACGGGACAGGTTCGACGTGTGGAAAGAGCAATCGAGACGAAACGTGCTGCGTGGGCAGGAATAGGGAGTCGCATCATGGCCGGGAAGCCGAATCGCGAGGCGACCGACGGCTTGCACAAGCCGGGACATGCCTATGAGCGGCTGGGGAGAACGGCGCCACGGTCCAAGCCGTGCCCTCCGGCGGGCGTCTGTCCGATCCAACCCGAATGCCTCGTGGAGGACCTCGCGGATGGGCTGCTGGTTCTGGACAGGCAATGGCGGCATATCTACGTGAATCGGGCCGGAGCGGCCCTGTTCGGGACCACGCCCGAGGAACTGCTGGGCAGGGTCTTGTGGGACGTGTTGCCTGGTTCTTCCGACTCGCGATTCAAAGCCGAGTGTGTTCGTGCGATCGAAGAGCGTGTATCCGTGGAGTTCGAGGAGCGATTCGATCCGCCGGGCCTTTGGGTCCTGTGCCGGTGCCGGCCGAGGGACGAGGGACTGACCGTCTTTTTGACCGACATCACCGAGCGAAAGCGCGCCGAAGCGGCCCTGATCGACAGCGAGCATCGTCTCCAGCTGGCGCTCGACGGCGGTCGCATGGGTCGCTGGGAATGGGATTTCGCCACCGACGCCATGTTCTGGTGCCGGCGGGTCTATGACCTGTTGGGCCTGGACCCCGCCACGGAGGCCCGGGGCGAGATGTTCCTCTCCTGCGTCCATCCCGACGATCGGGCCGCGGTTCGCGACACCGTGAGGCGGACGATGGCCGCGGGCACGGATTTCGGGGCGGAGTTCCGCGTGATCCGGCCCCGCGGGGAGATTGCCTGGCTGATGTTGCGGGGCAAGACGGTCCGCGATGTGACGGGACGCGCCCTGCGGATGCTCGGCGTCCTGTATGACGTGAGCGACCGCAAGCAGATGGAGTCGCAGCTGCGAATGCTCAACGAGCATCTGGAAGAGGCGGTGCGGGCCCAGACGGAGAAGATGCGTCTGACGATCGACCGCCTGCAGAATGAGGTGGCCCGCCGGGTGCTGGCCGAGGGCAAGTTGCGCGGGCGTTCCGAGATGCTCGAGGCGTTCTTTCAGCACACGATCACGCCGTTGGCGTTTCTGGACCGATCCTTCAACTTCATCCGCGTCAACGAAGCCTATGCGAGAGCCGACGGGAAGACGCCGGAATACTTCGTCGGCCGCAACCATTTCATGCTCTATCCGGACGCCGAGATGCAGCAGATCTTCCATCGCGTCGTGGAGACCCGCCGGCCGCACCGGGCCCACGCACAGCCGCTTGCGTATCCGGACGGGTCCCGTCGCGTACGGTACTGGGATTGGCAACTCACGCCCCTGGTCGACGACGCGGGGGACGTGAAGTCGCTCGTCTTCAGCCTCGATGAGGTCACCAGCCAGCAGGGGGCTCTCCAGGAACTTCGCCACCGCGCCGATCAGCTTCAGAAGCTCGCGATGGAACTGTCGCAGACGGAGGATCGGGAGCGGAGGCGTCTGGCCGAGATTCTCCACGACGACCTCCAGCAGGTGTTGGCTGCCGCGAAGTTCCACCTCGGAATGCTCTGCTCGCGCATTCACGGGGATGAGGAACTGCACGATCTCGCCGGCGAGATCGGCGATCTGCTGAAGGAGGCGATCGCCAAATCCCGCAGCCTGTCGCACGAGCTGAGCCCCGCCGTCCTGTATCAGAGCGATCTGGGCGAGGCGTTCGAGTGGCTGGCCCGCCACGCACACGCCAAGCACGGGCTCACCGTCCACGTCGAGGTCCGCGGGCGGATCGAGCCGCAGTCGGAGCCGCTTCGGGCGTTCCTCTACAGGGCCGCGCAAGAGATGTTGTTCAACGTGGCCAAACATGCCGGCGTCTGCGAGGCGCGCTTGCGTCTGCGGCGGGTGCGCGACCGCGTGTGGGTGACCGTCTCCGACCGGGGCCGCGGGTTCGATGTGACGGCCGTGCAGACCTCCGGGGGATTCGGATTGATGAGCATTCGCGAGCGCGTCGAAATGCTCGGCGGCCGGGTGCGAGTTCGCAGCGCGGTGGGTAGGGGCAGCGTGTTTCTCCTGTCTGTTCCGGATCAGGAGTCGGTTCCCGCGGCGACCGCGACGGAATCGCGGATCGAAGGGGACGAGAAACGGGTCGCGCCGGCGTGCGAGGGAGAACCGGATCCGGCGGGTTCGCGTCTCCGCGTGTTGCTGGTGGACGACCACAAGCTCGTGCGCGAGGGACTGGCGGCTCTGCTGAGTTCGGAGTCGGACGTCGAGATTGTGGGCCAGGCGGGCAACGGGCGCGAAGCGGTCGACATGGCCGTCCAACTCCGGCCGGACGTCGTTGTGATGGACGTGGCGATGCCGGTGATGGGAGGGGAGGAGGCCATCAGCCATATCAAGCGGTGTCTGCCTGCGACGCGGGTGATCGTGCTATCGATGTTCCGCGAATCCCCCGTGGCCCAGAGAGTGCGCAAAAGCGGCGTCGACGCCTATCTGCTCAAGACTGCGCCCGTCGAGGTCTTGCTCGCCGCGATTCGCGGCCTGCCCTGCGCTGCCGATGGGGACGGGCCCCCCGGCGAACAGAAGCCGCCGGGGCAAGGGATCGAGTCGGCCTGACGCTCAGGGCTCTTGAAGCCAATGCCGGCTCAGGATCGCCAGGTCCAGCAGGTCCACGAAGCCGTCGGCGTTGAGGTCGCCCGTCTGCGGCCCGGACCAGCCGGCGAGTCTGGCGAAGAGCCACCAGGCGGCGTAGGCCTTCCGGTTCGCGTTCAGCGGTTCGCTGTGGGCCGAGTCGCAGGAGTACCAATCCACGTTGAGGGTGTGGCTGTTCTGCCAGGCCTGCGCCCAGTTGCCCAGCTTCGCCCCGGTCCGCGAGGCGTAGTAGTCGCAGTTGTCGTTGGGGAACGCGTAGTAGACGCCGTCGGGATCGTGGCTCTCGATGTCCGCGAAGTCGTAGAGCACCTTGCCATTGGCCCGGCAGTAGTCGCGAATGACCTGGTTGGCGGCCTTGTTGTTGGCGTCGTCGGAGTGATCGACGTGCCCGGTCATGTACACGAACGTGACGTGGGGGTAGTCCTGTTCCAGTTGGCTCATCGGGTCGAGGTACTCGGTGAACAGGCGGTTGTTGGAGTACTTGCTGCCGACCTGCCCGCACCAGGACCACAGGACGACGTTCACCTTGGCGTTCTGTCGGTCGTTCAGGTAGGCTCGCGTGTAGTTGACCCAGTCGGGATAGTATCCGACGTCGCCGCTCATGGCGCCGTCATGCAGATCGAGGGTGCCGCCCGCGCCGCCGCGCTTCCAGGCGAACGCATTGGTCGGCAGGGCCAGGCCTTTGCCGCCGCGATCGGCGAACGCCACCAGCCCGGTCATGCCGCTGGTAAGCTGCGAACCGTGGGAGGTGTGGCCGTAGGCGATGTGGAGCGTCGCCTTCGCCTGTGCGATCGCCGACTCGGGGATCTTCGCGATGTCCGTGCAGGCGTGGTCGATCAGAATCGGCCCGCCGAACGCCGCGAGGGGACCGAACACGACGAGAACCGCGACTACCGCGACCCATTGCAGGTTGTGTTTCATGACCGCTCTCCTTCATGCCTGACGACAGAGTGGACGCCTCCGCGGGAAAACGCAGTCGAACACCGCGTGCCTCTGTCGCCATTGTAGCAGACTGCCGGGATGTTGCCAACCGCGGCAAACCGGTTTTGGCTTTACGACTCGGGGTCGATGGAGTAGTCTGGGGTTCGGCGGCAGTCACAACTGGGGTTTGATAGGGCGGATCGCATGCGACGAATGCTGGTGTTGGGAACGATGGCGGTGATCGGCCTGGGGA
>JAAYVJ010000119.1 GCA_012517265.1 Planctomycetota bacterium
CTTGAGCAGCAAGCCCACGATCATCAGCTCCGGATCGTGGAAATGGTAAACGTCCGCGTCCTCTCGAACCGCCAGGCGGTAGAGCCGCCACAGAACAGCGGTCATCCGGTGCAGTCGGCTTCGAGGCTTCGGCAGTGGGACCACGCGAACGCCGGAGACGGTCTCTTCCTTGTCGTGCTTGGCGATCAGCGTCACGTCGTAGCCGGCCTTGGCCAGGCTGCACGCCTCTCTGTGAAAGACCCGGCCGTCGAAGGGAATGTGGACCGAGGTCAGTATGCAAACCCTGGCCCGGCGTTGTTTCACGACATCCGTCATCCGGTCCCCATTCGAATCAAGCGTGTCCGCCGCTTTCGGCCAGCAACCGCAATGCCCCAGCGAACCTGGCCGCATTGCGGTCGGAATCGAAAACCTCGCGGGCTCGCGACAGGCCCTCCCGCCCCGCGGCGGCGCGAAACGCCGGATCCCCGATCATTCGCTCCATCGCGTCACGAAGCTGTTCCGCGTTCCCGGCCTCGACGAGCAGGCCCGTGCGACCGTCGATCACGGCTTCCGGCACGCCGCCCACACGCGTCGCGACGACCGGCAATCCGCAATCCATCGCCTCCAGCACCGCCTGGGGCAACCCCTCGCTGTGCGAGGGCAAGACCAGGAAGTCCGAGGCCTGCAAATAGGCAGGGACATCTTCCGGCGTGACATTCCCCGTCAGGACCACGGCATCTTTGCGCCCGACGCGGTCCGCAAGGCGAGCCATGTTCTCGCGACAGAGACCATCGCCGACACAGACGAGTTGGAGGTCGGTGTGTTTTTTCAGCAGAGGTTCCGCCGCTTTAATCAACTCGTTCATCCCCTTGGTTTCGACCAGTCCGCCCACGTAGATCGCGACCACGTTCCTCGCAGGCCAGCCCAGCCTGGCGCGAACCTCGCATCTGTCTGCGTCGGGAGTGAACTGGCCCGCGTCCCGGCTCAGGTAGACGCACAGGGGCTCTCGACGGCACTTGCCCGTCGCGGCCAGTCTGTCGCAGATGGACTGACTGACCCCCGCCGGCAGGTCGATGCGTTCCAGCGCGTCGCCGAGCCGTTGCCAGAGAGCCGCCATCCGATCGGGATACACCATCACGTCGCTGCCGACCGCCAGACTGGCGACCGGAAGCCCAAGGGCTTGTCCCACCGTCGCCGCTGCTTCCGCATCCGGGAGCATCGAGACGCCCAGGACCAGATCGAACGGCTCTCGCCCGTGCCAATCCCGCGCCGCAGGTAACAGGCTGTGGGCCATCGACGCGCCTTCGAATCGACGAAAGCCGAATCCCGGCGGCCGCAGATAGGCGACCGCCTTGGCACGAAGTCCGTCGGGCGCGACCAGCGGATTGGCCGGGCCGTATCGTCGCCATCGAGCGACATGGTGGAGCGGCCAAGGCGCCCAAGGCCGGCCGACCAGAAAGCATGTCTCGATCCCGTGCTTGCGGAGGTACTGCGCCTCGCGACAGATGAAGATCCCATGCCGCCGAGTCAACGCAGAGGGGAACATGTGGCTGATCGCCAGGATTCGCAACGATGTCACCGTCAATCCAGTGCAGAACCCAATTCCTGAAGCTCTTCCTCCTCAGAGACCTCGCCGGCTTCGATCTCCTCGGCCTCATCCTCCCGCGACTGGGCGTACCACCACGCGATTCGTTCGGCCGCCAGGACGAAGGCCAGAAACACCCAGTAGTACTTCGCGGAGACCTGCTTGATGTTGAGACCCATGACCAGCAGGAATGTCCACACGGCTCGGGCGTACAGCTTTTCCACCGTCAGCGGCGTCCGCCGCACAGTCGCCATCGTGAGGATCACGAGAGTGGTGAAGAGGATCGCTCCCGGAAAACCGTAGACGCCGAGCGAGAAGAAGAAGTCGTTGTGCGGCCAGATTGGACTGCCCGACCGCTCGAACCAGCTCCAGTACCCCGCGCCCAGCGGCCAGACCAGCACGGTGTCCAGCGCGTTGCGAATGGGGATCATGCGGAACTCCAGCGCGTCCTTGGCCCGGCCGACGTCGGTCAACCGGTGCAGGACGGAGCTGTCGAGTCCCTTCTGCTGGATCAGCGCGCCCGCCGAGGCCGAGGCGACGATGATCACGATCAGCATCAGGGCCGCCAGGGCAGGCCGGGACAGGATCTGCCGAACGAACAGCAGAGGCGACAGCAACGTGAAGGCCAGGGCCACCAGACCGCCGCGAGAACCCGTTCGAAGCATCATCAGAGGCAAGAACAACAGGGCGACCGCGTAGACCATCCGCCACAACAGGCTCCGATCGCGGGCGAACAGGTAGATGGCTGAGAGAAACGCGATGGCAATCAGCGCCGAGAGCATGTTCGCATCGATGGCTCGTCCGAGCGTCGCGGCGTATCGAACGTCGCGTGTCTCCTGCACGGCCCGGATGGCCTGGCCGGACTTGATCGCCAGAACGATGGAGCCCACCATGCCGATGACGTATGACCGCAAGGCCCACCGGAACGCATTCTCGTGGTTGGTCTCGAGAATCCAGTAGACGACGAACACAAGCACGAGGAGCTGGAAGTGCGTGAATGCGCGTCCCATCTCCTTCACCAACTGGGGCTGCGTCAGCGACGACAGGCCGATCCATACGCTCATCCCGGCCGCGAACCACAGGGCCTTATGCCGCACGTGCAGGCCCGGCCGGGTCAGTAGCACGTTGAAGAAGAAGCTCGCCGCCAGCGCCAACCCGATGCCGCGATCCAGACTGAATGCCCCCTGGAACCCGACGCCCGCGCCGGTGGGCAAGACCAACATGAGAACGCACAAGGCGAACGTCGGCTTGATCACCATGCCCAGGAGGGTCGGAACCGCGATCACCACAGCCCCTGCAATGGGGTTGCCGGCCAGCAGGATGACGCCGAATCCGATCGCGCAGAGGACCAGCCAGGCGGCCAGGAGCATCGTGTTCATCGCCGGCGAGAACGGGATATCGGACGTTCGCTCCTGCCATTCGCATGGCAGATCTTCGTCGATCAGCGCATTGGTGAAGACTGTCTGCATCGCAGAGGATATCGACAGGATGCAGGGGGACCGTGACTCGCTTGCGTCATTCGGACGCCTGGTGTTCCACGGCCTGGAGCAGGGTCTGCGACTGCGCGGATCCGTTCTTCGATCTGCCGCCCTTCAGGGCCCGGATGAGTCGAAACAGACCCCCCGCCAGCGGATGGTCGCCGGAAAGGGCGTATCGGGCCGCATAGAACTTCAGAGCGTCCGCATGATCCGTATGAGCCGGCTCCAGCATTCGCTGACGATAC
>JAAYVJ010000677.1 GCA_012517265.1 Planctomycetota bacterium
CGCGCCGAAAGCATCTCCCCGGCCGGGGCGGCGAATCGGGATCGCCACCTCAAGCCGGGGGGACGCGTCATAGCGCTACTTCGCGGCAGCCGGGGCCTTCTGACGCTTGAACGTAAGCGTCCGCCTCGCTTGCGAAGACTGGCTGCCGTACTCTTTCACCTGGAACGTGTCGTTGTCGGTCTTGCTGTAGACGTGCTCCATCTTGCGCGTGGAGCCGTCGGCGCCGGTGTATTCCACCCTGTGCGTGGCGCCGTCGTAGCTCTGCTCCCACGTGCCGTTCCACACCCCGCCCGTGTTGTCGGCGCCCACCTGGAAGATCTCCTGTCGCGACGGCACATACATGATCATGCCGTGATAGACGAAATCGCCCATCTTCAAGTCCACGAGGGCCGCGTGCTTGTCGAGCACCCATGTGTGCTCGAGCGCGTATTGCTGGTCGCTCTCGCTGGCGAGCCACTTGCCCAGCATCCAGTCATATCCCCCTTCAGTCACCAGGTCGCCGAGCTTCTGATACTCCACCCACCGCCGGGCCTCAGTCGCGGCGGCCTGGGTCGCGGCGGCTCCGCGCTGGCGTTTGTACGTGGCCTTCCCCGACGGCTCGAAACCGCGGCTGCCGCTGTCATCGACGCGATACATCGCGATCGTGATCGTGTCGGCGTCCACTTTCGCATGGACGAACTCGACCTTGCGGACCTGTCCGTTCGCGTCCGTGTGCCGCACGCGGAAGACCAGATCGCCGCCCTCGTCGGTCCAGTCGCCCTTCCACGTGCCGCCCATGTTGTCGGCCGCGGTCTCCGTGATTTCGCCCGTGCTCGGCGAGAGCATGACGAAACCCCGGAACTTGAATTCGCCCATCTTCACCTCGGTCAAGACCGCATGCTTGTCCAGGATCCACTTGTACTCGACTTCGGTCGTGGTCCCCTCGTTCTCGCCGGCCCACCGCCCGATGATCCAGTCGTAGCCCCCGTTCTCGATGAAGTCCCCGAGCTTCATCTGCCCCGCGGCGGGGAGCGTGCAGAGGGCCAGCAACACGATCGCTATACCCGTGGATGATGCCAATCGTCGAACCATGATGTCCTCCTTTTCCTCAACAGCTTCGTCGGGCGACAGCCGCCCTTTTGTCCGGCGCTTCACGACTCGTGCTCACAGTCAACGCGCACCAATATAACAATTCCGGACCCTGTCCGCCTCTACGCGATGCGGTTTTTTCTCGGCCGGCCCGGCCGTCACGGTCCGTCGTCTGGACGTGCGCAAAGGGGAAAGACGCGGCGATCAATGTGCGACGAAATGAAAACGGCCGGAGATCTGGGATCCTCCGGCCGTCAGGTTCCTTCTATCATCGAGGCGTCCTAGGCGGACTTGTGGTCGAGGAAGCCCTCGAGCTTGCGGGCCCGCACCGGGTGCTGGAGCTTGCGAATCGCCTTGGCTTCGACCTGGCGGACGCGCTCGCGCGTGACCTTGAAGATCCGGCCGACCTCTTCGAGCGTGTAGGTGTAGCCGTCGCCGATGCCGTAGCGGAGCTTGATGATCTCCCGTTCGCGGTAGGACAGAGTCTTGAGGACCATGTCGATCCGTTCCTTGAGCATCTCCTGCGTCGCGGAAGCCACCGGGGAATCGACATCGTCGTCCTCGATGAAGTCGCCGAAGTAGGAATCCTCGCTGTCGCCGATGGGCCGGTCCAGGCTGATCGGGTGCTTGGAGATGTTCAGAACCCTGCGGGTCTCCTGGACGGACATGCCGACCTCGCCGGCGATCTCCTCGATCGTGGGCTCGCGTCCGAGCTCCTGATGCAGAATCTTCGACGCGCTGCGAATCCGGCTCATCGTCTCGATCATGTGGACCGGGATGCGGATCGTCCTGGCGTGGTCGGCGATCGCCCGGGTGATGGCCTGGCGAATCCACCACGTGGCGTACGTGCTGAACTTGTAGCCGCGGCGGTATTCGTACTTGTCGACCGCCCGCATCAGGCCGGTGTTGCCCTCCTGGATCAGGTCCAGGAAGCTCAGGCCTCGGTTGCGGTACTTCTTGGCGATCGAGACGACCAGACGCAGGTTGGCGCTGGAAAGCGTTCGCTTGGCTTCTTCATACTGCGAGTAGACCTTCTCCATCCTGCGAAGCTTCTTCTCCAGGAGATCGGGCTGCTCGAGCACCAACTCCTGCAGACCGGCGAGTTCCTGCTTGGCCGCCAGGATGTCGTCGGAGGTCATGATCTCGTTGACGCCGGCCTCGATGGTCTTCTGGAGCTGGCGCATCTTCTCGCAGATGCCCTGCAGTTTGATCTTCATCGGCTGGATGCGGCTGGTCCGCAGGCTCAGCTCCTCCAGCAGGGCCGCGATCTTGCGGCGGTTCCTGCGAAGGTGCCTGGCGTCGGCGGTCGTCTTGGCCGGGTCGTTGCACGTGCAGATGCTCTTGAAGAGCTTCTGATCGATCTCCAGAAGCTCGGAGATCGTCTTGAGGTTCTCCGTCATCCGTTTCTTGATGACGCCCTTGGTCGTCAGCGGCGCGGTGCCGGTCTTGATCGTGCGGTCGAAGGACATCGACCCGTCGGACACCTGCTGAATCAGCTCCATGGCGTTGCGGGCGCAGTAGTCGCTCTGGAGCATTTTTCGCCGGAACACCATCCTCGCGATCTCGATTCTGCGGGCCAGGGCGATCTCGTCCTTGCGGGTCAACAGGGGGATCTGCCCCATCTGGGTCAGATACATGCGAATGGGGTCATCGATCCGGTGGGAGACCTCGCCCTCGGTGAACTCACGTTCGAGAGTTTCGTCTTCGTCGGCTTCCTCCTCGACGACGACGTCCTCTTCCTCTTCACCCGGCTCGGCGTCTTCCTCGAAGTCCTCATCCATCTTGCCGATGCCCTGGGCCTCTGCGTCGTTCTCGTCGACGACGGCGATCCCCATCTCATCGAGCGTGCCCAGGAGCTTTTCGAGCCGCTTGGCGCTCACCGCGTCGTCGGGCAGCGACTCGTTGATCTCCTCGTAGGTCAGGAACCCCTTCTTCTTGCCTTTCGCGACCAGCGTCTTGACCAGCGCGTCGGGGTCCTGAGCCTCGGGCTTGACTGTATCGGACTTGTTCTGGACTTCCGTCTGCGTCATATCCTTTGCTTTCTTCGACCTCATTCCTTTTTTCGCCACAATACCGACTCCACTAAAGTGAAACTGCAAAAGTCATCGCCAACCACCCTTGTGAAGCCAAGAATTCCCGTATCCTTGCGTGTTTTCTGGATTCACCTGTTGTACGGCCCCCTTGGCGCAATTGTTCATGGCGCAGAGGGTTATCGCACCTTGGCCACTACGTCAGGCCGATGCTGTGCGGATTCTGACGCGCGGGACGCGCACGAGGAATTCCCGCCGGATCGACCCGAGAACCGGACTGCTGGGTCCGAACATCGCCATACGTTCGGTCCCTTCGCCGGTGCAGAATGCCCAGGGCGTCGACCGCGCGGGGATAGTAGTTTCCCTTGCCTTCCCCGATGCGTTGAAGCTCGACAATGCTCCCGGCCAGCTCCGGCGATTCCACCTGCGCCAGCATCCGATTGATCGTGAACTCCTCCTCCGAGCGGAGCATCTCGAACAAAGTCGAGGCGATCCGGCTCAGAATCGGAACGTCGAACAGATCCTCCGTGATTTCCTGTTCGATGGAGTGAAACAGACCCGGCTCGTTGAGCAGCACCTCCAGAAGCTCCTTCTGCGCCGCGGCATATAGCCCCTGTCCCCAATCCAAGGCCTGCGAGTCCTCCGCCCGCCGGGTCTGGGGAGCGAAAGACGCCGGAACGCGCTGTCTGCGACGCTCCAGCTCGCCGTAGAGATCTTTCGGGCTCAACCCGATGATCTTGGCGATCTTGTGGACGAACGCGCCGCTCTCGGCCACCGGGAGCGTCTCCGACGCCATCCCGATCGCAATCGCCTGGAGAAACTCGTCCAGCGCGGCCTTGCGGCCGGCGAGCGTGTCGCCCGAGGCGAACGTCTCGGTCAACCTGTCCCACTTGAACTGCAGCACATCAACCGCCTGTTCGATCACCCGATCGAGCCCTTCCTTGCCGGCCAGAATCGCGAAATCACAGGGGTCCTTCCCCTGCGGAACGAACGCCAGCTTGATGTCCAGATGCAGGGACAGACAGACCTCCAGGGCCCGATTCGCCGCGGCCATGCCGGCAGTGTCACTATCGAACAGCAACACGACCTTCTTGGCGTACCGGCGAAGAGTCCGGCCGTGCCCGGCGGTGAAACTCGTCCCCAGCGTGGCGACGAAGTTCGTGCAGCCGACCTGGTGGGCCATGATCACGTCGGTATACCCCTCGACGATGACCGCGGTTCCCGTCCTGACGATCTCGTGACGGGCCTGTTCCAACCCGTACAGCGTGTTGCTCTTGTCGAACAACGGCGTCGTCGGCGAGTTCACGTACTTGGCTCCCATGCCGTTCAACGTCCGCCCGCCGAATGCGATCACCCGCCCGGTGGCGTCGGTGATGGTGAACATCAGCCGATTGACGAACTTATCCTGGTTCGGCCCGGTGATCAGGCCGGCCGCCTGCAGAACATTCAGCGACGCTCTCTTGGCCGCCGCGGCCCGCGCCAGCGCGTCGGACTCGTTGGGAGCCAGTCCCAACCGCCAGGTCTTGATGCTCTCCGCGGAGATCTTCCGCTCGGCCAGATAGTCCCGAGCCTGCCTGCCCTTCTCCGGATCGTTCAGACAATCCTGGAAGAACTGCATCGCCCACTTGTTGGCCTTGGCCAGCAGGTTCGGATCGACCTGGTCCGCCTGACCCGGGTCCTGCGACACCATCCGCCGGACGGGCTGCAACGGGATCCCCGCGCGCTCGGCCAACCGCTCAATCGCCTGGGGAAACGTCAGACCCTCGCGCATCTGGACGAACTTGAGGACGTCGCCGCCGGCGCCGCAAGCAAAACACTTGTAGATTTGCTTGTCCGGGTTCACGTACATGCTGGGCCTGTGATCCTCATGAAACGGACACAGACCGACCCATTCGCGGCCCTTCCTCTTCAGGCTGACGTGCTCACCGATCACGTCAACAATGTCGTTCGCCTGCTGCACTCGAGCGATGGCAGCATGGTCGTACACCCCTGGCATAGAATGCTACGCAAGTCCTTCCTTTACGCCTTCAGCGGAAATCCTCCACCGGCCGGCAGCCCGATTGAGGAAAGACCTCGGCCGCGGCGATGTCGTTCACAGGTTTAACTATTAAATATAGCGGTCCGGCC
>JAAYVJ010000120.1 GCA_012517265.1 Planctomycetota bacterium
CTGGCGCGGGCCGCTCGCTTCCGGCGTCTCCCCCACGGGCAACCCGCCGCTTGTCTGGAGCGAGACGCAGAATATCCGATGGAAAGCCCCGATCCCCGGCAAGGGCACGTCCAGCCCGATCGTCTGGGGCGACAAGATCTTTTTCCTGACCGCCATCGAGACCGACCGCACGGGCGAGCCCCCCGCCGTCGCCAAGGCCGATCCCAACGCCCCGGCCCCCTTCCACGGCGGCAAAGCCCCCAAGAACGTCTACAAATTCGACGTGGTCTGCCTGGACCGCGCCACCGGCAAGGTCGTCTGGCAAGAGACCGCCCGCGAGGAGGTTCCCCACGAGGCGCACCACCCCGATCACGGCTACGCCTCCTATTCCCCCGTCACCGACGGCAAGTTGATCTGGGCCTCCTTCGGCTCCCGCGGCGTCCACTGCTATGACCTCGACGGCCAGCACAAATGGAGCCGGGACCTCGGCAGGATGCGGATCAAGATGGCCTTCGGAGAAGGCAGTTCCCCCGCCCTGGCGGGCGACGCCCTGATCGTCGTGATGGACCAGGAGGACGAGTCGTTCATCTACGCCCTGAACAAGGACAACGGCGAGATCCTCTGGAAACAGCACCGCGACGAGGACACCGCCTGGGCCACGCCCGCGATCGCCCAGGTGAACGGCAGACTCCAAGCGATCGTCAGCGCGACCAAGCTCATCCGCTGCTACGACGTCGCCACGGGCGACCTCCTCTGGCAGTGCGGCGGGCAGACGCAGAACGTCATCCCGTCGCCCATCGTCTCCGACGGCATGGTCTTCTGCACCAGCGGATTCCGAGGCAGCGAGCTCCAGGCGATCGAACTGGGCCACACGGGCGACCTGACCGGCACCGCCGCCGTCCGCTGGCAGGTCAGCAAGGCCACGCCGTACGTCCCGTCGCCCATCCTCTACGGCGACAACCTCTACGTCTGCTCGATGAACAAGGCGGCCATCTCCTGCTACCACGCCCAGACCGGCAAGCTGAACTTTTCCCAGGAGAACCTCGACGGCGTCAAAGACATCTACGCCTCGCCGGTGGGCGCGGCGGGCCGGGTCTACTTCGTCGGCCGAAAGGGCACCACCCAGGTGATCGCCAACTCCGAGAAGTTCCAGATCCTCGCCACCAACGTCCTGGACGACGAAATCGACGCCTCCCCCGCCATCGCAGGCAACCAGATCTTCCTCAAGGGCAAGAAGAACCTGTACTGCATCGGCCTTCCTTGAGGGACTCCGGCGGTGCGCCACAAGTCTCTGGGCGGGCTCCCAAACGCAGGGATTCCGCGTTCGGGAGCCCATGCAGATGCTGTGTTCCCCTCTGCGCGATCAAATCGGATATTGGCTGATCGTCGCCGCTCAACCGTCCCGACCTCACGTTGAACGCGGATCAGAGAGTCCTCCGTCGCCGCAGCCAGCCGACGAAGGCCGCTCCGAAACCGCCGAGCACGAGAGCGCCGGGGACAGGCACAGCCTCGGGAGGAAACAGCGGCGCCTGGAGGATGTTGATGTACCACGCGGCCGCGAGTGGCCCGGTCCAATAGGCATAGCCGTTCCACGATCCATTGGCGTTCTGCGTATCGACAAGGAACTCGTGATAATCCTCGAGCCAGTTCCACGTCACGCCGGGATCCAACGCCATGGTCGTCGCATCGAACGGCCGCATGTTGGTAATGTAGGTCAGGTCGTCCATCCCGATCGTCGCTTCGAGACCTTTGTAGATGCTCCACATGGCGTACGGGTTGCCCAAGTTCCCGTTGTACGTGGAATTGGCCGGAGACTGCCATTGACGGTCCAGATACGCCAGGGCCGCTTGTACGTCGGGGTGGTCCAGAGCGTATGGCGAGCCCACGCCCGCCATGTCGGCGAAAGCCATCTCGATCAGCAATCCGCCGGTCTTCGACTCGTTGTTCAGATAGGTTGGGGAATTGTATCCCGAAGAGCCGTACGCGCCCGTCCCCGGGGTTCCGCCAAGGTATTGGATGTAGTCCACCCAATAGCCCAGCTCATTCTTGACAAACTGCGGCACAGTCGCACCGGCCGCCTGGCCGTAGAACATCCCGACGGGAGCCCATTGGGTGGTTGAATTGTCCGAGTCTCCTGAGTTTGCGGAGTAGCGCCAACCGCCGCGGGCCGAGCCGGATTCATTCTGGCCGTAGGCGAAGTAATCCACGGCGTCCTGGATCACGGTTGAGTAGCTCTGTCCGGCGAAGGGGCCAGTTGACACAGTGGAACCCGGGTGCATCATTTCGGCCCTGGCGACGGCCGGCAGGGCCAGGCCCGTGACATACGTATCTCTGCTGCTGTTCCCTCCCGGCACGAACTTCACTCCGATCCCATTGCCATTCGTATCCGGGTTGCCGTAGGTCTGAGGACCGATCGTGTACGGCTGCGCCTGGCCCAAGAGGTAGGCAAGCCCGTCCCCCACCACATCCCCGTAGTCCGCCCCGCCGAGAACCACATTGACGCCGGGCCCATATCCCTCCTCCATGAAGGCCAAAAGCGCCGCTCCCGTAGCGGCAGTGTCCTCAACGCCGCCCGAATAAACCCATCTTCCATCAGCCTGCTGACTTTGCGCCAAGTACTCAAGGCCTTTGTCGATAGCTGCCCGTTTTTGAACGTCGGTCGCTGCCTGTGCCGCACACACAAGGCTGCATGCGACACCCAGGGCGATCATCTGTGCTCTTTTCATGATATCCTCCTGACACATGAAAGCCGGGGTCATGCTTGTGCCCCTGGCATCCTTCCATGCTGTACTTTCAGCGCAAGGGCTTGACCTTCTGTGTGTCTCTGTGCGAACGCCAATCCCCACCGCTCAACACGCAGTCAAAGGGGAAACGCGTGACGCGGGGGACCCCTCGCGTATGAGAAGATGCCGAACTCCGCCATCCGTTGGCGCCACTGGCCCATGTGTCCATCCTCGCCATTTCCAGGAACTGTCTATCCTGAATCAGCACACAAAGCCCCCGTGAGTCCGGTCCTCGTCGCGTGACCTGCTGAACCTGCACCCGCTCAAGCATAGACCGACGGCGCAACCGGCGCAGGCGGACCCACAGGCACAGGAAATAGAAACATCCCTCCCCACCGATACACAGGAGATTGAGCAACGGCCCGGACATCAGTCCAGGCGTAAGAGGCCGGTCAAAGTCGGTAGGATCTCCTGCCCATCCACAGTCGCAATACACGAAGCATCTTGACGGCTCGCTTGAGGGGCGTCAATCGGTATAACTACGTATTTTTTGTCTTCTGTTGCGAGGCTCTGCGTCCCCTTGTCCGTTCTGCCGCCATCCGTCTGAGCCAGCGGCCTTACCTTTCGACGAGTGCCTGAACCCCCTATTGTCCGCGACCACAGCTTCCGCGTCTGCTCCACGAACGAGGCAGCCGGATCTCCCTCAAGCGACAGAGGAACCTCTACTGCATCGGCAAGTCGTCGGACCTGTGATGGGAATGGGAACCAGGCGCGGACCACAGCCAGCGCAACAGCACGTAACTCACGAGAGAGGCGACGGTTGCAAGGATGAGGCAACCGGTCCAGAGGCAGAACGAGCCGACGATGACCTTCGACCGCGTGCCCTCCCCGTATGCCGAGACATACTCGTGGGCAAGGGGGATCGCTTCCAGAATCCACCGTCCGAGCTGCCAGGCGGCCATGTAGTAGGGAACCGAGGTCAGCGGATTGGTGACCCAGCAGGCCAACAGCGCCATCGGGAGGTTCACCCGCAGGCACAGAGCCCCGAGGCAAGCCAGGGTCATCTGGAAGGGAATCGTCGGCGTCAGCGCGATGAACAGCCCCATCGACCAGCCCCCCGCCACGGACCCGGCGTCGAAATGCCACAACTCGCCGGCCAGAATGTTCTTGCCGAACAACCGATACAGCCATGATCGCCGCAACTGCTCCTTGTCCGGCAGCAGGCGGCGAATCCTCTTGCGGAAACTCATAGACTCCCACGACACTGAAAATCCACTGCGAATTGAGTTACCTTACTATCCCGCCATGGATCGGTCAAGACGAAGACGCCTCAATCGCTTCGCAGGATCCGTCGCAAGGTCTTGCTTTTTCCATCGGCCTGCGGTAGCACGGTGCCGAGAACATCGTCACCAAACCCTGGAACGGCAACCTGCACCTCTACTTC
>JAAYVJ010000678.1 GCA_012517265.1 Planctomycetota bacterium
AAGTCCGTGTAGCGGGGGCTGAAGGCGGCCGGCTCGATCTGGGTGTCGCGGACGTGGCCGGCGAACTCGCTCTGGATGTCCGCGATGCAGTTGTCGATCTCGGAAGGCTCGCCCTGGATGAACATCTCGACCGTGCCGTCGGGGCAGTTCCGCACAAAGCCGGTCACGGCGTAATGGCCGGCGATTTGCCTGGTGGTGTAGCGGAACCCCACGCCCTGGACCCGTCCCCGGAAGATGACATGTCGTGCCGTCTGGCTCATGCTATTGACGATTGACTATCGACTATTTACTATTTGGCTCCCACGACGCGCCGCTGATGGTGCGGCGTCTAGGGGATTATACGCCTTGTGCGGCAGGCCGTACACGGGAAATTGGAGCGACACCTGCGGGATGGAGCCGGATCGAGGATTGAGTTGGGAAGGCACGGAGGACGCACAACAGCGGGCAGGGTCCGCGAGGTTTCGGTCCTCGTTCTTCTCCGGCGTGGTTCGGCTCCTCGGGTCCCGGCATATGCCGCTGGTCCTGGCGCTGGCGGCGGTCGCGGTTTCTCTGCCCGCCGTGAACAGCGGGTTCCTCAACGACGACTACATGCATCGGGCGATCCTGGCCGGGCCTTCGGACGCGGTGGGCCGTCTGGCCGAGAAGGGCCTGGCCCCCGAACGGTCGGGGCAGTTCGGGTACGCCTTGTCGCACACGTTCGTCGCGGTGGCGCCCGAGGAGAACCTGCGGCCCTTGCGGGACTATGGGGCTCTGCCCTGGTGGACCTATGACGGTTTTCGCGTCGCGTTCTGGCGGCCGGTCGCCTCCTTCACGCAATGGCTGGACTACCGGCTCTTTCCCCAGTCCCCTTCGCTGATGCACCTGCACAGCATTCTGTGGTTCGGCGCGGCGATGCTGGGGATCGCTCTGCTGTACCGGCGGATCGCGACGGTCGAGCTGGCGGGCTCCTCGTCTGCGGTCGCGCCGGCCGTGCTGGCCGGTCTGGCGGGCCTGATGTACCTGCTCGACGACAACGGTTACTTCCCCTCGCTGTGGATCGCCAACCGCAACCTGCTGATCTCGCTATTCTTCGCGAGCCTCGCTCTGCTGGCGCACGACCGATGGCGAAGGCTGCACTGGCGGCCCGGCCTGGCGGTCGCGCCGGCTTGCCTGCTGGTTTCCGTACTGGCGACGGAAGGGGGCATCGCGACCTGCGCCTACCTGTTCGCCTACGAGGTCGCCCTGGGCTCCGGACGCCTCGTTCGGCGTGCGGCGGCGCTGGCCCCGTCGGCCCTCGTGATCGTCCTGTGGCGGCTGGTCTACAATCTGCAGGGCTACGGCGCCAGCGGCGGGGGGTTCTACTTCGACCCGGTCCGCGAGCCCCTGGACTACGCGCGGGCGGTCCTGGAGCGGGCGCCGTTCTTCCTGGCCGGGCAATGGACCAGCGTGCCGGCGGATCTGTACAACTACCTGCCGCCTGCGAGCAAGACGCAGGTGTGGGCTCTGCTGGCGGTTCTGACGATCCTGATCCCGGTCGTCCTGACGCCGCTGCTGAAGGTGAACCGGCGGGCGAGGTTCTGGCTGATCGGGATGTACCTGGCTGCTTTGCCCATCTGTGCGACGGCCCCGATGGGCCGGGCCATGCTCTTCGTCGGGATCGGGGCCTTCGGCGTCGCGGCCGAGTTCATCGCCGGCTGGATCGCGAAAGACGGCTGGCGGCCGGTCCGCGGCTGGAAGCAGCACATCCCGGGCACGCTGTTCGTCGTGTTCTTCGTCGCCCACCTGCCCCTGGCGGCGGTCGGGCGGATCACGGCTCCCCACGTGACCACGGTCCTGCACGAGAAGCTGGCCCAGACGTTGGACCTGGGCCCGGCCGGGGACATCAAGAGCGAGGATCTGATCGTGGTCAACGCCCCGAACCCGATTTCGTTCCTGTACGACCCGTTCGAGCGGGCATTCGAAGGCCGGCCTCTGCCCCGCGGCGTGCGGATCCTGGCTCCCGGCTTCAATTCCGTGGAATTGGTCCGCACCGGCCCGAGACGGGTGACCGTCCGGGCCCTGTCGAACAGCCTGCTGGATTGCCAGCGGGGCAAGCGGGTGGATTTGGCATTCTTCTACAGATATCTCGCGGACGTTCGCAGTCCGGCCCATCCGCTCCGCGTGGGGGACCGGGTCACGCTGCCGCGGATGGACGTGGAGGTCCTGGCCGTCGATGGGCGGGGTTTCCCCGTCGAGGCGGCGTTCCAGTTCGAATCGCCACTGGAAGACGCCGGCCTCAAATGGCTGATCTGGGACTGGGACGACGATGTTTATCGGCCCCTGGCCCTGCCGCCGATCGGGCAGTTCGTGCGTTTGATGGGCCCGTTCTAAGGGGGAGTTGCGAGACTCCAGAGGTGGGGGGAATTCCGAGCTTTACGCCTCCGCGGCGACCAGTCTGTGCGAGGTGGGATATCCCCCTGGGCGAAATTGCCATTCCCGAATTCCGTTGCGTCGCGTATAATGCCGCGCGACAAAGGATAATAGTCTAAAGAGTATGCGAAGTGTAAAACGACAAATGGAGATCGACGAGCAGATCTACCAGCTCAGCACGCTGGTGGCGGGCGACTTCTCTCTGCAGGAGGTGCTCGACAAGCTGGCCGAGGCTGCGGTCAAGATCATCGGCGCCAAGGCCTGCTCGATCCGTCTGCTCGACGAAGAGAAGAACGATCTGCGGATGCGGAGCACCTACGGGCTCAGCGAAGAGTACCGCAGCAAAGGACCGGTCACGAAGGACGACGTGGTCATCAGGGCCGCGTTTGCCGGCCAGGCCATCGTGATCGACGACATGCGCGTCGACGGCCGAATCCAGTATAAGGAAGCCACCGAGAAGGAGGGGCTCGTCAGCCAGTTGACCGTGGCGATGCAGTTCCGCAACAAGCCCATCGGCGTCCTGCGGCTGTACAGTCCGCAGCCGAGCGACTTCACGCCCAGCGACATCGTCGTGGCGCGGGCGGTCGCCTCGCAATGCGCCGTGGCGATCACCAACGCCAAGCTGTACGCCGAGGCCATCGAGGCTCAGCGGTTCACCGAGCAGATGCGCCTGGCGGGCTTGATCCAGCGTCGGATGATCCCGGAGAAGCCTCCGAAGATCCAGGGCCTGGACATCGCGGCGACGTATATCCCGTGCTTCGATGTGGGCGGGGATTTCTACGACTTCCTGCCCATCAACAAGGACCGGCTGGTCATCACGATCGCCGATGTCATCGGCAAGGGCGTTCCCGCCGCGATCATGATGAGCTGGTTCCGCGGCGCGGTCCAGGCCTACACCGAGGGGTTCCGCGAGGTGCTTCGCGACGTGGGCACGATGCCGGGCGACCTCAACAGCGGCATGAGGAACGTCGTTCGCACGCGGAACGCCATCGAGAACTTCAACCGGCTGGCCAGCATGGAGTGCCGGGAGGGCGAGTTCATCACGCTCTACTACGCCACGATCGACGCGGCCGAGAAGACGATGACCTACTGCAATTGCGGGCACGAGCCGGCGGTGCTGATCCGCGACGGCCGGATGCAGGATCTGGCGGCGGGGGGGCTCGTCCTCGGCGTGGACCCGCACGCCAAGTACGACATTGAGACGGTCGAACTGCGCGACGGCGACTGCCTGCTGTTCTACACCGACGGGCTGATCGACGCGATGGACTTCAACAACGACCTGTGGGGCCGCGACCGCATGCTGGCGGCGGCCGCCCGGTTCGTCGACTGCCCGGCCGACCATGTGGTTCGCAACGTGCTGGCCTACCGCCGGCGGTTCGCCGGTCTGGCCCGGCAGGTGGACGACACGAGCATTATCGCGGTCAAGGTCGGCGATCCTCGCCGGACCGAGGCCTGCGGTGCGTGCATGGCGGCCGAGAGCATCAATATCGCAGGCGAGCGGGCAGAGGCCCGGTAGAGGCGATGGCGGATCTGGTAGTGACAATCGACGGTCCGGCCGGAAGCGGCAAGAGCACTGTGGCCCGGCTGCTGGCCGAGCGGCTCGGAGCGACGTTCCTGGACACCGGCGCGATGTATCGCGCGGTCACCCTGGCCGCGGTCCGCGACGGGGTGGACTTGGCGAACGAGGAACGCGTGCTCCAGGTCGTGCGGGAGCATCGATTCGACTTCGAGGCCGGCGCCGGCAAGCTCGTCGTTCGCATCGACGGGCAGGACGTCAGCGAGCCGATCCGCGATCCCGACCTGACGGCCAAGGTCCGCCATATCGCATGCGCGGGCCGGGTGCGAGAGCAGCTCGTCGCGATGCAGAGGGCTTTCGCCTCGCGGCACGCCAAGATTGTGACGGAGGGTCGCGACCAGGGGACGGTGGCGTTTCCCGACGCCAAGGCCAAGTTCTATCTGACGGCCGACCCGGCGGAGCGGGCCCGGAGGCGGGCCGCCGAGCTCCAGGCCAAGGGCGCTGCGGCCGACCTGGAGGAGATTCGCCGGGCGATCGAGTCCCGCGACAAGAGCGACGAGAACCGGGCCGTCGGGCCGCTCAAGCCGGCGCAGGACGCCGTGATCCTCGACACGACCGGGTTGAGCGTCCAGGAAGTCGTCGAGCGGATCTACGCCAAGGTCCAGGGGCAGGCCGAGCCTGCGACATCGAAACCGAGCCGGGGCGTCGAACCGGCGGAGGTCAAGGAACGCCGTCACGAGGCGGTTCAGGTGCCTCGTTCCCCGGCCGCCTGGTACTGGGTGGCCCGGCTCATGTGCTGGGTCTTCAGCGTGATCTGCTTCCGGTATCGGGCCTACGGCCGCGAGAATCTCCCTCGCGAAGGGGCGTTCGTGCTGGCCTGCAATCACCAGAGTTTCCTGGACCCGGTCTTCTGCGGCATCGCGGTCAAGCGGCAGGTGACGTACATGGCCCGCGACACGCTCTTTAAGAACTGGTTCTTCGGTCCGCTGATCACGTCGGTGAACGCGATCCCCATCAGCCGGGACAAGCCGGAGATCGCCGTCATGCGGCTGGTCATCGACCGCCTCCGCGAAGGGGCGGCGGTGTGCCTGTTCCCCGAAGGGACGCGGACGCAGGACGGCCGGATCGCGGCGTTCAAGCCGGGGTTCGGCCTGCTCTGTCGTCGCTCGAAGGCGGCGGTCGTTCCGGTTCTGGTCGAAGGCGCCTTCGAAGCCTGGCCGCGTCACAAGAAGCTGTTCCGCCCCTTCCAGCCGATCGTAGTCCAGTTCGGCAAGCCCCTGGACCCCAAGCAGGTCGCCGACATGACCAACGAACAACTGGCCGAGAAGGTCACGCAAACCCTCCGCGAAATGCAGAACGAAGTCCGCCGCAAGCAGGGCAGGCAGCCGTACGAATACGAGGCGAAGTCCGAAGCGTGATGTAGGGTGGGGCTTGTCCCACCGAATCTCCTCCGGGGCACGCACATCTTCTCAGGAGTCAGGCCATGGCCGAA
>JAAYVJ010000679.1 GCA_012517265.1 Planctomycetota bacterium
CGTTGTTAAGTTCTGAAAAATGGAGGATTCGGCCTACTTTGGGAAGGAAAAATCTCTCAGTTCGATTTTTCCTTCCCAAACCGTAGCCGTTCGACAGAGAGCACAGTGAATCGATTCTTCACGGAAATCAAGAACGGGATTTCCGTGAAGAATATAGGCCTAATCCTCCATTTTTCAGAACATTTACTTGTCACGGTGACCTATGGCATACAACCCGGCTGCGGATGCGGATTGCCAGGCTTGGTGGCGCCTGGAGGATGGAGCCTTGACGGCGGACTCCTCCGGCAAGGGCAATACCCTGACCAACAGCGGCGTCACGGCCGGTACGGACGACTTCAGGGAAGGCTCCGCATGCGGGGCCTGGTCCGCCGCCGCGTCGGCCAGCATGCAGATCGACTCGGGCGATCTCAGCGAGGGCTATCCGTTCCGGCCGGGCAGCGACAACCGGGTCCTCTCGATCTGCTTCTGGATGAAGCTCGCTTCGCTGCCGGGCCCGGCGTCCTACTTCTACGCCTACGTCAAGTGGCTGTCCGTGTGGGTCCTGGTCTACAACGACGGCGCCGGCGTGCATATTGCCCTGGTGAGCTGGTACAACGGCGGCGGCAACTACCAGATCGTTCTGCACGAGTCCTCTCTGTCCGCAGGCCGCTGGTACCACGTCGGCGTGACTTACGACGGCGACGCGGGCGACTATCGGATCCGCGTGTGGGACGATGGGGCAGGGGAGGTCCTGGGGTCGGACAAGGTCGGTGCGTTTGCGAACGTTCCCGATGTGGATGTGAACAACGTCGCGATCGGCTACGCCTACGACGGTCTGCTGGATGACTACCTGGTCTTCAGTCGGGTCCTGTCGATCGCGGAGATCGACGGCATCCGCGGCCAGACGTTCGGCGCAAGCGGCAAGGCCCACTGGTACTATGAACTCTTGAGGAAGTCGTAGATGCCCACCAAGCCAGTCAACTTCGCGATCGGGATCGTCCTGGGCCCGCTGATCGACGACACGGACTTCAAGAGCCGCGAGGAGTCGATCGCGCACGACGCCCCGGGCATGGAGATCGACATCCTCCTGGAGAAGACCGACGGTTCGATCGTCACCACGGCGGTCACGCCGACTCGTGGGGGCGACTACGATTGGACGCACCTGGATCAGGGCTACTACGAGCTGCGGCTGCCGGCCTCCGGCGGGGCGAGTTTCAACAACGACCAGGAGGGGGTCCTGCGGGCCGTGGGCCATTGCACCGGTGTCTTGCCGTTCAGTTCCGTCGCCTACGACATCGTCGGCGCCGGGGGCTCTTCCATCGTGAACCTGATCGTTGAAAGCGAGGTGTCGTCATGACCTCGCTTATGATCCGCACGAAGATCGCCGGTGTGCTCACGGATGTCACGGCCGTTCTGCTGTCGGACCCCTCGGGTTCCTTCGGGATGCGGCAGGGCGACACTGGGCCGATCGTCGTGGCCGACGGGATCGTGATGACGCGGATCTCGCCGGGCACGTACACCCACTCGGTCGAGCTGCCGGCGACGGGTGTGACATACACGTGGTGGGCGGAGATCCACTACGGCGGCCGGACCTATCATATCGAGCGGCAATACTACGCCAGGCCGGTCATCGAGGACGTGGAACTGGGCGAGCTGGACC
>JAAYVJ010000680.1 GCA_012517265.1 Planctomycetota bacterium
CCTGACGGCACTGCAGAAGCACGCGGACGAACTACGCGCTCACCCGGCCGACTGGATGCCCTGGAACTACCGGGACACGCTCGCCCGGCAGGTCGCCCCTCAACCCATCTGATCCCCGACCCCAGGGTCGCGGGTCGCCTACAAAAATTCAGATTTTGCAGGTGCGCCGAAAGGACACGAATTTGGACTATCGAATGTCCTGTATTCCCCCCTCCTCTTTTCCCTCTCTGCATCACCGCGTCTCTACGTGAGTCAGATTGGGGTGCGCCGAAGGCCCTGCTATACCTTGGGCGCCCCTGGGGTGGATCCCTCAAAGAAGGTCCGCCGACAGATCCACCCAAGTTGGATCGGCGTCGTCCGGGCCGACGGAACTGCCCAGTCGCGCGTGGTTGGCGTTGGGGCTGATGTCGTGGGCGATCTGGCCGCCGCCCTCCTCAAAGGTCCAGCAGGCGACCAGGCCGGGCTCGTCGCCGGTGAGGGCCTTGCCCTCGTACTGGCGAATGTCGGGGGCCTTCGTTCCATCCCAGACGCGGATCTCGGCAATCTGGCCTGACAGAGGATCTGCGCTGGGGATCAGGAATCGCCCGATCACCAGTGGATGGCCCGGGGCGGGAATGTAGTCGCCGAACGTCTCGCTGACATGCAACCAGCCCTCGGACAATTTCCAGCCTGTATCGACCCCTCGCAAGCCTCTCTCGAAACTCTCGCAACGATCGGTGAAAACGAAGTCCGGTTGGCTGTCGTCCTTGTACATTGCGAGTCCAAAGCCCAGAGGACGGACTCTCCCGGTTCCCAAAGCAGCGCCTTTCCCCAGCAACGCCCAGAGAGGCCGGTGATCGTAAGGTCCCGGCCCGAACTGCGGTTTCATCCACATCTCGACCACCAACGACTGCGGTTTTCGCAGGCTCTCGGAGTCCGGGATGTACAGGTAGTCGCCCTGCCCGTCGAACGACACCGCATACCGTCCAGGCGGAGCGATCATTGACGGCGCGGGCCTGACCGTCCCTGCGGCAATTGTGATTTCATCCTTCGGCGAAGGAATCGCCGGGCCGCGTTCCTCTTGAACGGGACGGGATTGCAGGCGAATGCTCTCGATCTGCCGGTCGTTGTACCACGTATCGAACGTGAACTTCTCCCACAGCCTGCGGCCGAACCGATCCACCGTCGTGCGGTATCGCGGCTCCTGGACCCGCCCATCTTTCCAACGGATCACGAACCGATACTCGCGTCCCACGGTGGCGTCGAGATCGCGAATCGACGAGACGAACATCTTGCCCTCGACATCCTGCCCGATGCCGTCAAGAACGACATCAGGCGCGAGCGTCCGTGCATCATTCGCATCCGGCGGAATCGGCTCGCCAAGGTCGGCCCATCCTGCGTCAGGCGGTGCAGACTGCCGATTGATGTCCTTGCGCAAGACCTCAATCAGGTCCTCGACTTCTTGCTCCGTGAAGTTGCCAAGGATCAGCGCCTGGCTGACTCCCGTGCCCTCGCTGGAAACACTCGGGGCGGAAACGACCACGCCATTGACGATTATAGCCAGTGGGTGATTGTTATTCGCCTTCGTCAGTTGCAGCAGGCGTTCGGCGCCCGCACTGTCGAACTCCAGCCTTACCATCGGTCGACCGCTCTGGTCGGTGGCGCGGTCCGCATGGGCAAGCCTCCATCCCTGTGAGGAAACCATGATGAGAGGGTCGGTATTGTGAACGAGCAGCCAGAGCTTGCCCGCGTGCATTTCGGTAACCGCGGCCGGCGGCAGATTGGTCCCGGCCCGGACCGCAAACCAGAGATAGCGGCTGTCTGGCGGAGTCCGCTCCTCGGCGAGCGACTTCCTGTACTCCGCAACAGTCTCAGGAGCAAGTTCATTCCACGTGGGCACAATCCTCAGTTCCAGCGCCCCGTCGGCCTTTTCCGGCTCGACAGGAGCGCCTCCGCTGACGCCCCTGTCGGCCGGAATCTGTGAATACCTCAGCGTGCAGCTTTTGTCGTCGGCCGCGAGGATCGTCACTTCATATCGGCGGCCCTCCTTCGTGATGACCGTGATCGTCTCCGGTAGATTCCTGATGAGATGGCCCGTGACGGATGGTTCGCCGGTCTCCTCGCCGGGCGGCATGGACTTGACGTCGCGGAGGAAGATCAGCGTGCGGTCATCGAGATCGACATCGTACAGGAAGTCGCCCTTGCCCGTCTCGCGGAAGACCTTCAGAATCTTCTCCGGTTCCGGCCCGACCGGCGGCAACGGGATCAATTCGCCCGTCGCCAGATCGAGAACCACCGGCTGCTTGTCCGCCTCCGGCAGGACGATCTCGCGCAAGGGTGAAGCAGTCACAACCTCCGGGGCAGTATGGCGAGCATCCGATGATCTCGCGTGAATCTGAAGATCTGTCTTCCGGCGCGGCAGGAGTGAGACGTTCTCGAAGTCGATCCGCATACTGGGCCGGGTCTGGAATTGAAACTCCTCAACATCAGCCAAAGCCACCTTTGGGAAGTCGGCCGTAGTCTCTTGGATGAGAGGGCCGTTCTCATATCTTGCATTGTGATGGTAGACGATACGACCATCGCTCAGGAGCGCGGCGACGCGGGAAAACCGATCCGGGCGGCCATGCGACACGGTGATCATCACA
>JAAYVJ010000681.1 GCA_012517265.1 Planctomycetota bacterium
CCGGCGATCTCAAATCCGCAGTCGAAGAGGACCTGGCCGCCCGATGGATTGCGGGGCTTCATCGGGATGATCCGGTGTTCGTTGGTGTCGCGGAGCATGTAGAACAACTCGACCTGGAACAGGCTCGCGGGGGCCCCGTTCAGATCGACCTCGCAGGCGACCTCGACGTGCTCACCCTCGGCCACCACCTCCTTCTTGTCCACGCTGGTGGTCAGGCCGCTGATGCGGATCCTGTCCCAAAGTCGGTTGATCTCGCCGGCGTTGTGCAGGGCCTGCTTGAGAGACTCGTGGTTGTTGCGGGTCAGATCCCCTGTCAGGGCACTGGACGGGGCGTAGAACTTGTCCGTGTACTCGGCCAGCACGCGGTTCATGTTGAACTGGCAGCAGACCGAGCAGATGGACTGCTTCATCATCTCGACCCAGCGAGAGGGCACGCCGGCCTCGTTGCGCTCGTAGTACAGCTCGCTGATCTCGGATTCGATCAGGTCATAGATCTGCTCGGCCTCCGCGGCCTCCTGCATCTCGTATTGGTTGCTGTACTCGGCGCCGGTGATGGCCCAGCCGTTGCGGCCGTTGTAGCCCTCCGGCCACCAGCCGTCCAGAACGCTCAGGTTCAGGACGCCGTTGATGGCGGCCTTCATGCCGGAGGTGCCGCTGGCCTCGTTCTCCTTCACCGGGTTGTTGAGCCAGACGTCGGCTCCCCAGGCCAGGTGACGGGACACGTTCATATCGTAGTTCTCCACGAAGACCACGCGGTCTTCGAGCTGGTAGCTCTTGGCGAACTCGATGATCTCGCGGATCATGTTCTTGCCCAGCGAGTCGGCCGGATGCGCCTTTCCGGAAAAGATGAGCTGGACGGGTTTGGTCGAGTTGGTCAGGATCTTGGCCAGCCGGTCCTTGTCTCGCAAGATCAGCGTGGCCCGCTTGTACCGGGCGAACCGTCTTGCGTAGACGATCGTCAGAAACTCGGGGTTCAGGGCGCGCGTCAGCTTGAGGACCTTGGATTCAATGTAGCCCCGGGACGCCAAGTCGTCGGCGAGCTTCTTGCGGACATACGTGATCAGGCTCTGCTTGTTCCGATGGTGCGCCTGCCAGATCTCGTCCTCCTGGACGGCCAGGACCCGGTCCCAAGTCTGCGGATTGCACGCGCTGTGGACGTAGTCGGGCCCCACGTGCCGTTTGAACAAGTCGATGAAAGGTTCGCTCAGCCAGGAATGGTGCACGCCGTTGGTGACGTAATCGATCGGCATTTCGCTCTCGGGCTGATCGGGGAACAGGCTCGTCCACATCCGCCGGGAGACGTCCCGATGCATGAGGGACACCGCGTTGAGGTACCGGGCGAACCGCATGGCCAGGGCCGGCAGCCAGAAAGTCTTCGTGTCGCCGTCGATGAAGCCATGGGCGGCCAGGTCGTCATACGGCAGGCCCAGGGCCTGGACCTCGCGTTCGATGTGGTCCCGAACCAGGCCGGCGTCGAAGCTCTCATTGCCGGCGATCACGGGCGTATGGGTCGTGAAGACGGTGGAGGCGCGGATCAGAGCCTTGGCCTCCATGAAGCTGAGTTTCTCCCGCAGCATGAGCCGTTGGAGTCGGGCCAGGATCAGGAACGTGGAATGCCCCTCGTTGATGTGGTAAATCTTGGGGTCGATGCCGAGCCGCTCCAGGGCTCGCACGCCGCCGATGCCCAGGACCAGCTCCTGCTGGAGTCGTTTGGTGCGATCGGCTACGTAGAGCTCGTTGGTGATGTCCCTGACGTGCGGCGGATTCTCTTCGAGGTCGGTGTCCAGGAGGATGAGCCGGGTCTTGCCGACATTGATCTCCCAGAGCTTGATCCGCACCTTCTGGTCGCGGATCTGCATCTCGATGTAGGCCAGATCTCCCTCCGGGCCGCGGACCTCGTGCATCGGGATCAGATGGTTGTCGAATTCCGCGGACTGTTCGTACTGCTCGCCGTTGGCGGTGATGCGCTGGGTGAAGTAGCCGTACTTGTAGACCAGGCCGACGCCGACCACCGGCAGGTTGACATCCGAAGCTGCCTTGAGGAAGTCGCCGGACAGAACGCCCAGGCCGCCGCCGTAGATCGGGATGCACTCGTGCAGGCCAAACTCCATGGCGAAGTAAGCCACGATGTCCTTGTCGCCGAGGGCGCTCTCGTACGGAGTCTTGAACCGTTCGTTGTAGTTCATGTACTGTTGGAACTGTTGCCAGACTTCGTCCAACTGGAAGAGGAAGCCCCGGTCGTGCGCCAACTGGCGGATTCGGTCCTTGGGGAGACTGACGAGGAACTGAATCGGGTTGTGGTTCACCTCGCGGAAAAGCTGCGGGTCGATGCGATAGAAGAGCCGGATCGCCTCGTGATTCCACGTACACCACAGATTGCACGCGAGTTGGTGCAGTCTGCTGAGGTTGTCCGGCAACTTCGGATAGACAAAGAAGTTCTTTAGAATCATCGCACTCACAGCTCCAGTGTACGCCAATCCCCTTTGCGAAAACAAGTCTGCGCGGCCCGCCTGAGACCGTACATCGCCGCGGGTCGCATTTTTGTTTTTCGGCTAACCGGGTGCTGTTTCTCCACAGCTTGTTTTCGGTCCATCCGCACACCGACGTTCTCAGTCGTGAGAACGCTGGTTTCG
>JAAYVJ010000682.1 GCA_012517265.1 Planctomycetota bacterium
CGCATGGTCGGTCGATGCATTCTCGTGATGGCAGTGTGCTTGTCCTGTCTGGGTTGTCGGGCTGGTGATCCGTCGGCTCCGCAAGCGGCCGCTGCAACGACAGGTGATCCACCGGCTGCGGCGGTTGAAGCCAAAGTCGTTGCCAGCGCGCCCGTTGTGTACGCGTACTATTTTCATCGGACCTTCCGCTGCATCTCTTGTCAGGTGATGGAGGATTTGGCCGCCCAGACCATCGAAGAACACTTTGCCCAGCAGACCGAAAAAGGACGGTTGGTCTGGATGTCGGTGAATATCGATGAGCCGGAGGGCAAGGCTCTCGGGCAACAGTTCCATGCCAGCGGAAGTGAGCTCGTGGTGGCCCGGATGGAAAACGGTGTCTGCCGAGAATCCAAGAGACTGGATGAGTTGTGGGGACTGAAGGATCGTCCGGAGGCCTTCTCGGAGTACTTGGTCAAAGAGCTCAACGGGCGTCTGAGTCCGGCGCAAGGCAGGTGAAATCGTGATGCTGGCGCAGTGTTGCAGTCCAGGCAAGTCGAATTTCGTCATCCTACTGGGGATGGCGATGGGGCTCTGGTGTATCTTTGTATGGATTCCTTCGGTATTGAAATCGAAAGGAGATGGCATGAATAAGGCGATGAAAATCCTCGTGGTCGCGGCTCTGATTGTGTCCGTGGCGGCCATCGTCGTTCTCAAGCAACAAGGCAAGGAGGGCGACGCCTCGTCGGGTCTGGAGACGGCGGCGGTGGCTGCTGTGCCCCCGACCTCGGGCCTGCCTCGGCTGGTGGATCTGGGGGCTGGCAAATGCATTCCGTGCAAGATGATGGCTCCGATCCTGGAGGAATTGAAGGAGCAGTACGCAGGCAAACTCGACGTGGTCTTCGTTGACGTCTGGGAGAATCCCGATGCGGGCAAGCCGTACGGCATCAAAATGATCCCGACACAGATCTTCTACGACGCGGGCGGGAAGGAGCTCTTCCGCCACGAAGGATTCTTCGCGAAAGAAGACATCCTGGCCAAGTGGAAGGAGTTCGGGGTAGACCTGTCGGCATCGGGTGCGGCTATGCCTGCCTTTGAGCGACTCGCCCCGGCCAAGCCGGACGAGCGTCCGAAAGACACCGTCTGCTACATGTGCGACGGCGACATCAACCCCAAGACCCTCGTGACCGTGCAGACGGACAAAGGCCCGGTCCGGCTCTGCGGTCCGCACTGCTATTTCATCATGTACTCGTGCCTGACCGAGGACAAGGCCGGCTTTGAGAAGAAGGTGACCGTTACCGACTGGGCTACGGGTAAACCGGTTCCGATTACCGAGGCTGCGTTCCTTTCCGGCGAGGAGGAAACCACGGGCAGACCGCGGATCAAAGCGTTCGCCGGCAGAGATGCTGCTGTGGCAGAGCGAGCCAGCAGTGGAGGAAGCGTCCTAGCATTGGAATCGCTCGCACAGAAGGAGATGTCCCATCGCTGCGGATTCTGCGATCGCGCGTGCTATCCGCAGGATTCCGCCGAGGTGATCGTCGAGGGTGGCGTGCACACCTGGGGCTGCTGCTCGCACTGCGCTTTGGGCGTCGCGGCCCGGACCGGCAAAGACATCGAGGTTCGCGAGAAGGACCGCCTGACGAAGCAGCCCATCGTGGTCAAGACGTTCGAGGGCAAGGTCGCCTCGCTGGAGCCGGCGACGGCTGTCGCGTGGTTCGGCCAGAGACAGAAGCCCGACGGCACTTGGGCTTCGGCCGGCTGCTTCCACCAGGGCTTTTTCACGAATGCCGACAACCTCAAGAAGTGGGTCGAACAGAATCCCACGGAGACGGGCCGGCTCATCTCCATCAGCCAGGCGCTGGCCGACAAGATGAAGCTCTCGCCCGAGCAGATCCAGAAAGCCTGCAAGATCGGCGAGTGCTCGCCGAAGTAACCGATGCGAATCCACGTCCGGAGATCACGATCATGATGAAAAG
>JAAYVJ010000683.1 GCA_012517265.1 Planctomycetota bacterium
GCGGGTCCGCTTCTCGGGGCCCAGGAAGTCGTAGCCCTGGAGATGCTCGGGCGGCGCGACCCCGATGGCCGCCAGGCAGGTCGGCGCCAGGTCCACCGTGCTGACCAGGTCGTCCCGGACGGTCCCTGGCGCGATCCGGCCCGGCCAGCGCACGATCAGGGGAACGTGGATCCCGCCTTCGTAGAGCCACTGCTTGCCGCGGACATGCGGCCGGCCGTTGTCGCCGAAGTAAACGATGATCGTGTTGTCCGCTTCGCTTTCCTTGGCGAGCCACTGCAGGGCGACGCCGATCTCCGTGTCGAGGACCTGCACCGCTTCGAGGTAATTCGCCCAGTCCCGCCGGGTCACTGGATGGTCCGGATAGTAGGGGGGCAACTCGACCTTCGCCGGGTCGATGGGGTTGTTCTTGTCCCGCTTGAAATCGCGGTGCGTCATGCTGAAATTGATCTGGGCGAAGAACGGCTGGCCGGGCTTTCGCTGGGACCAGTCGGTGCCGTCAAAGGGCTGCGTGTTGGGCGTGAAGTTCCAGTCGGTCTTGCCGGGCTTCTTGTAGCTCAGGCCCGCGCAGTTGCTCGTAAAGTAGCCGGCCCGCCGGAAGTAGTCCGTGATGACCGCCGCCGGGGGCGGGAGCTTGTACCCATCGTCGCGGTGGCTGCGGTGGTTGTGGGCGCCGATCGTGGTCTGGTACAGGCCGGTCATGAAACACGAACGAGAGGCTGAGCAGACCGGAGCGGTGACGAAGGCGTTCGTGAACCGGGCCCCTTCGGCTGCGAGCTTGTCGAGGTTTGGCGTCTTGACGAGGGAGGCCCCATAGCAGCCGATGTCAGGGCAGGTGTCCTCGGAGATCAGCCAGAGGACGTTGGGAGGTTGGGACGCGGGTCCCTTCGAAGCGGATTTCCTGGGCCGGTTCTGATAGTGAGCGGTGGCTTTGGTGTGCGTTGAGGTCTTCTGCGTCGTGCAGCCGGACAGCAATGCCGCCGTCCCGCAGCCGACCGTCTTGAGGAAGTCGCGGCGTCTCATCCGAGAACCCCTTCGAATTGACTATTTGCGATTTGCCATTGACTACTTGGGCGAGAGCGAGCCGGTGAGGTCCGTGAGCTTCGCCACGTTGTGGCGCAGGCAGTAGTCCTGAATGCCGCTGATAACTTGGACTGCGGTCCTGGGCTCCACGAAACTGGCGGTGCCGATCGCGACCGCCGAGGCGCCGGCGATGAGGAATTCGAGGGCGTCGGCCGCCGTGCGGATGCCGCCCAGGCCGAGGATCGGAACTGCGGTGCCTTTGGTCACCTCGCTGTAGACTTTGCTCACGAGGTAGACGGCGATGGGCTTGACCGCGGGACCGGAGAGGCCGCCGGTCCGGTTGGCCAGGACGGGCCTTCGCGTTTCGATGTCGATCACCATCGCGGTGAAGGTGTTGATCAGGCTCAGCGCGTCGGCGCCCCCCTCGACCGCGGCGCGGGCCGTGGCGCTGATGTCCGTCACGGTCGGCGAGAGCTTCACGATCAGGAGCTTCCTGCCCGCCGCCTTGCGAACCGCGGCGGTGATCTCGGCGACCTGGGCCGGGTCCCTGCCGAAACTGATGCCGCCCTTGGCCACGTTCGGGCAACTGATGTTCAACTCGAAACCCGCGATCGCCTTCTCCTGGGCCAGCCGCTCGACGACCGCGACGTACTCCTCGATCATTTCGCCCGCGACGTTGACGAACACGGGCACGGTCATCTCTTCGATGATCGGCAGCTTCTCGGCCAGGAAGCGGTCGAGGCCGACGTTGGCCAGGCCGATCGCGTTGAGCATGCCGGCGTCGGTCTCGACGATCCGCGGCGTGCGGTTGCCCTTGCGGGGCTTGAGCGTGATGCTCTTGGTGATGAAGCCCCCAAGGGCGTTGACGTCCATGAAGTCGGCCAACTCGTCGGCGTAGCCGCAGGTGCCGGATGCGGTGAACACCGGGTTCTTCAGCCGGAGCCCCGCGAAATCAATCGAGATGTCCACGTTTGTTTGCGCCACGATTCCTGAAATCCCTCAGCCGACTGCGGAACGCTATTTGTTCTCGCCGAAGACGATGGTCTTGGCGTCGAAGACCGGGCCGTCCTGGCAGCAGAGCTTGTAGACGGTCTCCTGCGAGCCTTCCATTCCGACACGCAGCGGCGCTGCGGGGCGCCACTCCACCGCGCAGCTCTGGCACAGGCCGACGCCGCAGGCCATTCGCCGCTCCATGCTCACCTGGCAGTCGATGCCGCGTTCCTGCGCGATGCGGGCGACGGCCGCCAGCATCGGTTCGGGGCCGCAGGCA
>JAAYVJ010000684.1 GCA_012517265.1 Planctomycetota bacterium
ACGTACACGTGGGCGCCGGCCTTCACCGCCGCGATCGTCGGCAACGCATGCCAATGGTCCGGCGTCGCGACGATCGCGATGTCGGGCTTCTCCCGCTCCAGCATCTCGCGATAGTCCTCGTACTGCGCGGGAGAGTCGTTCGTCCACTTGCCCGCCTCCTCGGCGCATTTGGCGAGCTGCCGCTTGTCCACGTCCACCAAAGCGACGATCCTGCACCGCCCGGACGCCGCCGCCTCGCGCAGGATGTTCGTTCCCCACCACCCGCAGCCGATCAGGGCCGTGCGATAGGTCTTGTTCTGGCGACCGCCCACGACGCGGGGAAAGCCCAAAGCCGCTCCGGCCGCCAGAGAACTGCCCAAAAACGTCCGACGGTTCATCGACATCGTCTTCTCCTTCCTGATTCGGCGGCCGGCCCGATCCGGCCCTGTTACCACGGACAGACGCACCACGCCCCGTCCGTATTGCCCAATCTAGGGGCGACCGAGCCCCCGTCAAGCGAAAAGGCCGCTGGCCGCGCTCGCCGCCCGCCCGAGGAACGCGTCGCTCGTCCCTCGTTGCTAGTCGCTCGCAACAACGCCAGACGGGCGGTCCGCCCGTGATTCCCGTCCTCGTCGTTCGTGGTGACGCCGTCAGGCGGTATCTTCTCTTCAAGTCCCAAGTTTCAAGTGTGAAGTCAGAACCGTTGCTTGAACCTTGACGCTTCAAACTTGCAACGCTCTTCGAATTGGCTTCGTTTCACACGATGTCGCCGCAAGGTCGCCAGATGTCGAGAGCGGTCCTTCTTCGACTCCGGGTGGCAGCGACGAACTTGTCTGTCGATGGTCTTCTCCCTGCGAGGAAGCCATCGTCCGGTACAAGCTGCTCTCGATCCGCCGTTCGCACATCAGCATCCGGTCCAGCACCCTCGCTTGGGCGAAGTCTTCCACGACCAGCTTGCCCAACGCCGTGTTTTCGTCGAGCACGCCGCAGGCGGTCCGGTCCCGTTCGCTGCCCTTGTGTTGCTTCCACTCTTGGAACCGGGCCTCCAGCAGCGCCGCCGGTTCCCCCTCATCGAGCGCCGCGAAGGGTAAACTGGACGGTTCAACACGGAGTCTCCTCTTCCTTCTCGCTCCTGGCGACCTCCGTGGTGTCCTGTCCGAGCCAGTGCTTGTCAAGAGTACGAGGCATTGGGGCTGCCCCAGGGCCGCCATCGTGTTTCGCGCCGGCCGGACGATATCGCGTTATCGGGCCCTGCCTGGGGGGTGTCTGTTGCCGCGGGAGGTAAACCAGAACCGACATGACCCCATAAGAACCGCAGGTCCGGTATGTGAAAACACTAGAACGCATTCGGGAGTATTCGTTGGGATTGACAATCTCGCCTGTGTCGCTCGGGGCGTCTCAACTCCTCGCGTCGCTCCTCCGATGGAGAGCGTGGGCGGTTCTTGCGTCACAGTGGTGACGACAGACTCCCGGACACGCGCGGCAGCGGTGCGTGTCGATATCGAGGACAGGATGGCGGTCGTCAGGGCGTTGTTGGGGGAACCCGTCAGGACGCTGATCCGACACAGCGACTCAGCGATCGTCTCCAGCGATTCAGGAGTATGGTGACATGACAATTCAAAAGCAGATGTTCGTGCCGACATTGGTTCAGCTTCTGGTGCTCGTGCCGGTGATTCTGTTGAGTCTCAGCAGTCGCCGGGATTCCCAGGCCAGCCTGGCGCAGTCCCAGGAACGGACGCAACACATCACCGAATTGAAGGACCTGAGCGAACGGACGAATCGGTACTATCACGAAAAGATCCATCGGAGCGACTTGCAGACGGAGATCGAGAAATCGCTCGAACAGGCCCGCACCAGCTTGACTGCGACGGAGGCCCGGGACGTTCTGGAGACCATCGATACCTGCCAGGGCAAGATCGTCGCGGCCAAACAGCGCAACGCCGAGATCGAGCGGACCCTCGTTCAGTTGACGGATCTTTCAATCCGCCAGTCCAACGGCTACATCGAGCAGGTGGCGACCAAGCTGGCGGACCCCAATCAGGACGATTCGGTCACGACGCTGGAGCGGCTGGTCATCATCGGGGCCAACATCAACACGACATCGAACCTGACCGTCCGGAGCCTGTTCTATCGCGTCGCCTCCGATCCCACGGCCGAAACGGAGCTCATCGCGTTTCTCGACACCGCCGTCGAGAACACCAAGAGAGACATCCAGCGCCTGGCGAACACGCCGTTTGCCGCACTGCCGATCGAGGCGCAGAAAGCCAACCAGACCATTCACGGCCTTGTGACCGAGTACATCGCGAACCTCAAGACGATGGCACAAGACAAGACCCTCCTGGA
>JAAYVJ010000685.1 GCA_012517265.1 Planctomycetota bacterium
CTTCTCGGCCAGTCGGAAGAGGCGAGCCGCGACATGATGCGCGAGTTGGAGGAATGCCGCCGGCGTCTGAATCTGCGAAGACAAATCCATCTGCGGCTCTCGCCCAACGCGGCCAGTCCCGCGGTCTGCGGCCTGTTTCGACCTGTGATCCTGATTCCGCAATCGATCGCCCCTCGATTGCAGTCGCACGACCTCCAGGCCGTCCTTCTGCACGAGCTGGCCCACCTCAAGCGCGGCGATCTCTGGGTGAACCTCATCCAGACGCTGCTCCAAATCGCGTACTTCTACAATCCGCTGCTGTGGCTGGCCAACGCGATGATCCGCCGGACGCGCGAGCAGGCGGTGGACGAGACGGTCCTCGTCGCCATGGGCGAAACGGCACGGCAGTACCCCGAGATCCTGGTCAACATCGCCAAACTCGCCTTCACCCGCCGGCCCGCCCTGAGCCTGCGTATGATAGGCGTAGTCGAATCGAAAAGCGCCCTGACCGCCCGCATCCAGCACATCCTCACCCGCCCACTGCCCAAGACGGCCAAGCTCGGCGTCATGGGCCTGCTGACGCTGTTTGTCCTCGCGGCCGTCCTGCTGCCCATGGCGAAAGCTCAAGATGAAACAGATGGAGTCTTCTCGCGACTCGCAGTACTGCCGAATTGCGGCGTATGGATGTCGGATATCAATGGGCAGGATCTCCCCGTGCTCGACCTTGCGAGCGAGAAGATTCTCGTGTTGCCCGACGTCAAGAAGGAATACGATCTTCTGAATATGACGGAAGCGAAGGGCGAGGGCGACATCCTCTACTATTTCGACGCCGCAAAGGGTGTGGCGAAGATCACTTTCCTGAGAAGGGCGGGATTGGGCGGCGAACCGCTCTCCAATGAACACGAGACTGTCACCATCACTCCGATGCAAATTCCCTTCAAGACGACAGTCACGACCCGGGACGGCGGCAAATTCGACATCGAAATCATTCGCGCGGACGAGCAGGCGTGCTCCATCCGGTTCCAGCCCCTCAACGATTCTCCGCCCGCATTCAAAGCCATCCTGTCCGACGGAATCGTAGCCGAGTTCCTCGGAGTCTATAAGCAGCCCGGCAGAGGCGAGACCTGGTGGCATCCTGACGGCACGGGTTATCTCTCGGACGACCCGCTGGAGAGAGAGCACTTCGATTCTCTCAAGGGTGAGAATTTCGGTCTTCACCCTTCCCACGCAGAGGCTGTGTGCGCGGCCGCAATCCGCGTGTATCACGGACCCGATACCGAAACCGTCAACGTTTCCATCTCACCATCCAGACATGAGACCCAAGCTTCCTACGACAGGCGCGCTGACGGCGTCATACGCGATCTGTGTTGGACAGCGACCGACCTGCCAAGAAACCAGAAGAGCTGTTCGGTGCGATGTGAGATATGGACCGGCCCATGGGAAATGACGGCGCGAGCTTCCGTCGAATCGCTTGGCAAACTGGGTGCGATCATCGACGGAGTGAGGTTTGGAGCGCCCGTAGACGACCCAAACAGAGGTGTGATGATCACCGTGTCGCATGGCCGCCCGGATCGGTTTTCCCGCGTCGCCGCGCTCCTGAGCGATGGTCGTATCGTCTACCATCACAATGCAAGATATGAGAACGGCCCTCTCATCCAAGAGACTACGGCCGACTTCCC
>JAAYVJ010000686.1 GCA_012517265.1 Planctomycetota bacterium
CGGGACCGCACGCCGGGATTATGCGTACCGCCTTGCCAGCGATCGGCTTTCTCTGGTATCTTTGTACGCCTGATGCGACCCGCGGCCTGCGCGGGTGCATGGACAGCTCGCAGAAGTGTCAGTGAAGACAGGAGCGTATGGCTGATTGGGAAATCAACAAGCCGCTGGGCCAGTGTAGCGGCAGCGGACGCAAGATCGAACCGGGCGAGGAGTACTACGGCGCGCTCGTGGAGGCCGACCAAGGGCTCGTGCGACGGGACTTCTGCGGCGAGTACTGGGAGCGAGAGAAGCCGCAGGTGTACTGCTTCTGGAAGACCAAGCTCGCCCCCCCCAACGAGAAGAAAGAGCTGTTCATCAGCGACGACATGCTGATGGCGTTCTTCGAGCGGCTGGCCAACGAGACCGAGCCGGAGAAGGTGAGTTTTCGGTTCGTGCTGGCCCTGGTGCTCATGCGGAAACGGCGGCTCAAGTATGACTCGACCCGAACGGACGGCGGCCAGGAGATCTGGCGGCTCAAGCTGTCGGGCGACAAGGATCTCGTCGACGTGGTCAATCCGCATCTGAACGAGGAGCAGATCGAGCAGCTCACCTCCCAGATCGGGCAAATCCTGCAGGCGGACCTATGAGAGAACACTCGAAATTCGAAATCCGAAATTCGAAACGAATCGAAGATCCAGGCCGGACATCCGATTGTCTGCTCAGGAGCGGCGAGCACGCGTTTCGGTCATTTGGATTTTCGGTTTTGGATTTGTTGACGTTCCCGCTTACGCGGGGTCGGATTTCGAGCTTCGGATTTTGTCTTTCTCTTCTGCTCCTGTTCGCCGGTTGCCAGACGGGCGGCGAGCCTCTGAAGACCTGTCCCGGCAAGGCCTCCGTCGAGGAGGCCCTCAAGACCCTGGCCGCCAACGCGTCGACCGGAGTGCCGATGCGGGCCAAGGGCGAAGCCATGCTGACGTACCATGATCCGGACAAACGCGTCGCCCGGCGGGACAACCTGCTGCTGGAAGTGCGGTACGATCCGCCCCGTGAAATGTACGTGGTGGGCAACGTCAGCGTCAAGCCTCGCGTCGTCGTCCTGGGCTCCAACGGCGAACAGTTCTGGCTGGCCCTTTCGATCGAGGAGATCAGCGACTACTACCTGGGCGATTGGAGCGAGGTGCGCGGCGCCGAGGGGCGGATGATGGGCGTCAGTCCCCAAGTGGTTCTCGAAGCGTTCGGCATCCTGGGCGACCCGAATGCCTGGGGGGACGCCGGGGCCTGGACTCTGTCGAACAAGGGGCCGTATGACATCCTCACCCGGCACGACGAGACCGGCCGGGCGTTCAAACGCGTGTTCGTCTACGCGTGCGACTACCGCGTCTACAAGATCGAGTACCTCGATTACCGCGGCAAGGTCGTCGCCACCGCGCAACTGGGCCTGTACGAGCCCGTCGCGGAAGGGTTCTACATTCCGACGCAGATCCGAATCGTCTCGACCGCCCGGGACGGGCGCAAGGACTCCATGGAGATCAAGCTCAGCGGCCTGAAGCCTTACCAGTTCAACGACCGGCAACGACAGGAGTTCTTCCATCCGCCGCAAGCGGATAAGTACCGAAATGTGTACGACTACCAAGCCGGAGAATGGGTCCCGCGATGACGGGGCTCCGGACGCGAAACTCTAGATAGACAGCGAAGGTGGGAAATGACCGAACGGAATCTCAAGGCGAGGATTCAGAAGGGTGTATTCGTGTTGGACGGCGCGATGGGGACGCAGCTCATCGCGCGGGGCGTCGAGGCCGGCCGGTGCAACGACTGGCTGAACGTCGAGTTGCCGAACATGGTGCTCGATGTGCACAAAGCCTACATCGACGCCGGCAGCGACGCGATCATCAC
>JAAYVJ010000687.1 GCA_012517265.1 Planctomycetota bacterium
CCCAGGCCGCACTGACGCTGGAGGACCGAATGGGCATAGACGATGTGGGCGCCGGTCAGGAAGGCCGGCAGCAGGGGGGCCAGCTCCGCGGAGCCAAAGTCGTCCACGAACTTCTGGCCGGGACTGTTCATCTCGGTGCCTTCGACCAGGACGAGGTGCCGCTTCCTGGCGACCTCCATCACGTGATAGAGGTTCTTCACCTTCTGGTCCTGCGAGCCCGGCGTGTAGTTTCGATCGGGGATCACGTTCATCGCCACCGCTCCCGTGCTCATCGCGACGTCGAGCAGTTCCTCGATGGCCTGTTCGCCGTCGCTGGAGCCGTCGAGCCAGGTGTGGACCGGCATGCCGCCGGCGGCCAAGATGAAGCGGTTCGTGTCGGCCATGTTCGGGAAGGAGCCGCTGTCCGGCTGCACATATCCGACGCCGCCGCGTTTCATCGTCTTGGCTCGGATCGTGTTGATGAGGTCGCGGCCCTCGGGCAATCCCAGTTTCTTCGCGTCGGTCCCGAGTTTCTGCGACCAGAACTGGGCCAGTTCCTCGGTCCCTTCGCCGAACTTGTCGCGGGCCTTGCGGGCGTACGCGACGCACATGTGCCGCTCGGTCGCGTTGCCGGCGGGCGTGAGCGTCAGGACGTCGGCCTCATAGTCCAGCTCGATCGGGCTGAGGTACTTGTTGACTCGCTCCATGAGGTCGCGGTTTCGCTGCTGGGCGGTCTCCTTGAGGCTCTTGAGGAATTTCCGCTGCGAGGCAGGGACCTTCGAGCCTGGGAAGCCGACGCCCATGTGATAGGAGATGCCGGGCTCGCCGGGGGAGTTGATCACCCGCGTGGCGAACTCGGGCACGTAGACTCGCGTCTCCAGGCCGGAGCAGCCTTTGAGGCCGAGCAGTTGGCAGGCGTTGCGGAATTCATCGAGGGCGTCGAGCACGTCGAAATCGGTCGTGCCGACGACCGCCAGCCCCGCCCTGCGGGCGAGCCACGCGAATTTCGTCGGGGAGTAGCCGTACGCGTTGTAGGAGAAGAAGGTGTGACAATGCAGGTTCACGAACTGCCCCGGCTCAGGCAGGGCGATCTCTCCGGCCTGCACCTTCTTCAGCAACGACGACAGAGCCTTCTTCCGCTCGGCCGCCTTGAAGCTGTCCAATTGTTGTTCGAGTTCTTCGATAGTCAAAGCTGTCAACTCCTTCCCCCGGCTGCTCCGTTCACGCGTCCGGAGCGGGACCGCCCATCGTTCTCGGGTCGGTACGATCCGGGATGAAGCGGCTGCAAGGGCTCATTTCTTCGCTGCGAATCGTCTGTACTGCTGGTCCCAGAGACCGACGTTCTGGGGTTGATACTCTTTCATCTCGAACGAATTGCGGACGACCTGGCGGGCCTCCTCGATGCTCTTGAGCTGGCCGGCGGCCTTGGCCTGCATCAGGATGTTGCCGCTGGCGGTGGCCTCGACGGGGCCGGCGACGACCTTGCGGCCGGTGGCGTCGGCGGTGAATTGGCAGAGCAGCTCGTTCTGAATGCCGCCGCCGACGATGTGGAGGGTCTCGATCGAAATGCCGGTGACGTCCTCGATGGCGCTCAGCACCGTGCGGTACTTGAGGGCCAGGCTTTCGAGGACCAGGCGGACCATCTGGCCCTTGTCCTGCGTGGGCTTCTGGCCCGTGTCGGATAGACACTTGTTGATCCGGGCGGGCATGTCGCCGGGGGCGAGGAAATCGCTGTTGTCGCAGTCGACGTATCCGAAGAAGGGCTGGGCCCTGCTCGCCATCGTCGTCAGCTCGCCGTACGAGAGATCCTGGCCCTCGCGCTGCCATTGGCGCTTGCACTCCTGGACGAGCCAGAGGCCCATGATGTTCTTGAGCAGGCGGATGGTGTTCTCCACGCCGCCCTCGTTGGTGAATTCATAGGCGAAGGTCTTGTCGTTGATGATCGCCTGCGGAATCTCGACGCCCATCAGGCTCCAGGTCCCCGAGGACAGGTAGGCCCAGCGGTCGCCCTGGCCGGGGACGCCGAGGACCGCCGAGGCGGTGTCGTGCGAGCCGATCGCGATCAGGGGAATCCGCCCGCAGCCGATCTCCTTGGCCACTTCGGGCGTCAGTTCGCCGACCACCGTGCCGGGTCTCGTCACGTGAGGCATGATCTCCAGCGGCAGCGAAAGCTCCTTGAAGATCGCCTTGGACCACCGGCCGGTCTTCATGTCCATCATCTGCGAGGTGCTGGCCAGCGTGTATTCGCCGAAAGGCCGACCGCAGAGGAAATAAGAGAACAGGTCCGCCATGAACAGCAGCTTGTCGGCCTTGGCGAGCGTGTCGGGATTCGTCAGCCGCATGGCCAGGAGTTGGTAGAGCGAGTTGAGCTGCATGAACTGGATGCCGGTGTTCTCGTAGACTTCGCGTTTGGGCATCTTGGCGAAGGCCTTGTCCATCATGCCGTTGGTGCGGCTGTCGCGGTAGTGGTAGGGCTTTTCGAGCAGCCGGCCGTCGGCGCCGAGCAGACCGAAGTCGACGCCCCAGGTGTCGACGCCGATGCCCTTGACCGGGCTGTCGGCCTTCCTGGCGGCCATGCCGATGCCGGTCTTGATCTCGGTCATCAGCCTGTCGAAATCCCATCGCAGCGAGTCCTGCTCCTGGATGGGACCATTGGCGAAGCGGTGCATCTGCTCCAGGCTCAACTTGCCGTCGGCCACCCGGCCCAGCATGACTCGGCCGCTCTCGGCCCCAAGGTCCACCGCGATATAGTTGGCGTTTTGTGCCATCGCCTGCTCCTTCCCGCAACGGTGTCACTCCTGACTTGCAGATGCGCATGGTCTGCACACGAAATAGAGATTAAAAGCCCCGGCGGAGGGATCGTCAACACAAAACCCGTCCCTACACGAGTCGCTTACATTGCGGGAGGTGAGGGCGGTCTCCAGCCAGCAATCGCGCGAGATCCGGATGAGCCTTTTCTTGTTGCCTTGGCCGTTGCGGCGAGGTATTGTCTTCGCGTCGGGCG
>JAAYVJ010000688.1 GCA_012517265.1 Planctomycetota bacterium
AGGCATGCCGCTCCGGCGGTTCGAGGGATTCCCGGAGTTTCGAAGAACTCAAAGCAAAGAGGACGGGTGACAGTGTCAAGAGCCTGCCGCCCGTCCTGTCGTTTCCGAATCTCTGCCTTTGCAGCTACTTCACATACTCCACGGCGATGACCGACACGTTCTCATCCGGGGCCTGGGCCGGCACGGCGATGGTTACGTCATTGGCCGCGGCCTCAACCTTCAGCGGCTTCTTATCAGAGTCGGCCAACAGGTAGGCGCGGGCGATCTTGCGGTCCGACGCGGGGATCTTCAAGACGCCGTCTTGAGGCCAGTCGAAGACGTGGGCAAAGAGCCGGCCGGGCTTGGCGGTGTAGCGGCCCCAGGCGGGCTTGTCGAACGGGCTGGCGGTCGTGCCGTAGATCGCTTCGCCGTTGGTCGCCATCCATTGGCCGATTTCCTGCATGGATGTGATGCTCTGTTCGGGGATCGAGCCGTCGCCCTTGGGGCCGATGTTCAGCAGGTAGTTGCCGCCCTTGGAGACGATGTCGACGAGGTTGCGGATGAGCGTCTGCGTGGGCTTCCAGGCGTCGTCGTGCTCGGAGTAGCCCCACGTGGTGTTCATCGTCATGCAGACCTCCCAATCGACGCCGGGGATGCCGGTGGCGGGGATCGTCTGCTCGGGCGTCGTGAAGTCGCCCTGTTCGGGTTTCCACGTTCGGAGCCGGCCGGAGGAGTCTTCCTTCTCGATGTCCGGGATGTGGTAGAGCCGGTTGTTCGAGATGATCGCCGGCTGGAGCTTGTGGGCCATGGCCATGAGTTCTTCGGCCCGCCAGAAGGGGCCCTCGTTGCCCTCTTTGGAGTAGTCCCACCAGATGATGTCAACCGGGCCGTAGTTGGAGAAGAGCTCCTTGGCCTGGTGGTGGAGGTAGTCCACGTAGATATCGTGGTTGCGGGGGCCGTTCGGGGAGGGTTTGCCACGGAGCGGGTGGGGCAGGCGGTTGGCCTTATCGTAGTCGTACTGCGGATGGTGCCAGTCGATCACCGAGTGGTAGAAGCCCACCTTGAGGCCTTCGGCGCGGACGGCGTCGGTGATCTCGCGGCACAGGTCCCGGCCGACGAGGTCGCGCGCGTCGTAGGTCGTGTATTGTGAGTCGAACAGGCAGAATCCGTCGTGGTGCTTGGTCGTGAAGACCACGTATCTGCAACCTGCTTCGCGGGCGAGCTTCGCCCACTCCGTCGCGAAGCCCTCCTTCGGGTGGAATCGAGGCACCGCCTCGTGTGCGTACTCGTAGGTGTCGGCCCCGACCCGTTGCTGAATCCACTCCATTCCGCCCCGGGTGCCGACGGGCTTGTCCTTCCACGTTCCGGCCAGCCCTGAGTACAGGCCCCAATGTACGAACATGCCGAATCGGGCCTGACGCCACCAGTCCATGCGGGCGTCGCGCTGTTCCTTCGTTTCGGCGTGGCAGACCCGCTCGGCCGGCAATTGGGCCAAGGCGAGCATCGTAGCCAGGCACAGGGTCGCAGGATAAATCGCATGTTTCATACGTGTGTCCTCAAACAGTGTCTTTCAATATTCCCTTCACAGTCACTGCTGCTGCGGCCTGAGGGTGGCGGTCTCCCAGTAGAGCCCTTCCGGCC
>JAAYVJ010000121.1 GCA_012517265.1 Planctomycetota bacterium
GTCATGCCCATTTGCGATTTCTCCTTAGAATTCGAAGCCGACACTGTACCAGAAACCGGGCCGGAACACAAATGGGCCCGGCGGGTTTTCACCGCCCAAGGGCGTACGTGAGCCACTCTGCCCCCCGAGCCGAACGAAATCGCACAAACGCCGGTGGATCTGGTATAATACCGTGATGAAAGGCCCTGGAATGCTGTTGACCGATCCCAACGACAAACCGCAGTGGAAGGCCCTGGAGGAGCGATTCGCGCCAGGAGCCGGGTTCGTCAATCGGTCCGGCGGCAGTCCCCGGCCGGACGCAACCGCCTGGGCGGTCCTTGCCCTGCGAGCGGCCGGCGGCGAAAGCCCGTCGATCGAGGGGGGAAGGCGGACACTCGCTGCGATGCAGGACTCCGACGGACGGATCTGCGTCGCGCCACAGCACCCGGCGGCCTATTGGCCCACCCCTCTGGCGGTCCTAGCCTGGCAAGGCGCCCCGGCCTACGACGGCCCGCGAGAAAAGGCCGTTCAATTCCTCCTGAGTTTTGCGGAGATCGGCATCCCCGAAGCCGTGGGGCCTGAAGGAGGCCACGACGTGACGATCCGGGGCTGGCCGTGGATCGCAGGGGCGCATCCGTGGGTCGAGCCGACATCGTACACGGCCTTGGCCCTGCGAGCGTGCGGCTACGCGACGCACTCGCGCATGCAGGACGCGATCCGCATGCTCCTGGACCGCCAATTGCCCTCCGGCGGCTGGAACTCCGGCAACACGATCACGTTCGGCCTGGAGACGCGTCCTGCGCCCGAGAGCACCGGAATCGCCCTGCAGGCGCTGGCGGGCCTGACCCCGAAAGAAACCGTCGCACACAGCATCGCGTACATGCAGAGGGAGCTGGCGTTCATACACACCCCCATGTCAGTGGCCTGGGCGATCCTCGGGCTCCACGCCTGGGGAGAGACCGTCGATCGGCCGCAGGAGCGAATCCGCCAGGTGCTCGCCAGGCAGGAGAAGCTCGGGCCCTACGACACCGCTTCTCTGAGCCAACTGTTGCTCGCCTGGCATTGCGGCCAAGGCTTGATTCCGTTCCTCTGCCCTGATTCCGCGCAGGACAAACCATGAATCATTTGCATCCCGACAACCGGTTTTCAGGCAAGATCACCCGGCGGGCACTGCTGGTCGATACGGCGGCCGCGGTCGGCATCGCCGCGGCGGGCACGCTGGTCCGCAACGAGATCCGCGAACGTCGCAAGAGGACCGCGGTCTTCATCGCCAAGGCCCCTTCCTACAGCGTGGATCTGTCCTCGATCGTCGAAGCGGGACTTCGCAACCTGGGCATTGGCCCGGCGCAGGTTCGCGGCAAACGAATCCTCCTGAAGCCTAACTTCGTCGAGACCGTCCGCGGCGCGATCCACATCTGCACGCAGCCCGAGGTCATCTTCGGCGCCGCCGACGCGTTCCGCAAGCTGGGGGCCGCGAGCATCGTCATCGGCGAAGGCTCCGGCCATTGCCTGGACACCGCGAGAGTCCTCGACGAAGTCCGCATCTCCGAGGCGCTCGTCGAGCAGAAGACGCCGTTTGTCGATCTGAACAACGACGATCTGATCGTGCGACCGAACGCCGGCCAACGCAACGGGCTGGCGACCCTGACGCTGCCGGCTGTGGTGGACCAGGTCGACTGGATCGTCTCGATGCCCAAGATGAAGACGCACCACTGGGTCGGCGTGACGCTGTCGATGAAGAACCTGTTCGGCATGATGCCCGGCGCGGTGTACGGCTGGCCCAAGAACGTCCTGCACTGGGCGGGAATCGTCCCGTCGGTCCTGGACATCAATCAGACGGTCGCCCCGCACCTGGCCATCATCGACGGCATCGTCGGGATGGAAGGCGACGGACCGATCATGGGCTCGCCGAAAACTACCGGGGTCATCGTCATGGGGACCAACCTGCCGGCGGTGGACGCGACCGCCGCGAGGATCATGGGAATCGACCCATGGAAAGTCCCCTACCTCAGGTCGGCCCACGAGCGGCTCGGGACCATCGCAGCCGAGCAGATCGTCCAGCGAGGCGAATCCATCGCCTCCGTCCACACGGACTACCAGCTCATCGACTTCATTCCGGCCCACCAGGGCCTGCGATTATCGAAGACATAAACGATTCGCAAAAGGGGTCTCGCGCGTCGCCGCGCGAGACCACCCGCGTGCTGCCAGGTCAGGCGGCCCCACGCCTCCACCCGTGGGGCCGATGAAAAGACATCGTCAATCCAGTCGCACAGCCAGGGCCTGACGCCCACATGGCTCTACCTGCCGCCGAAGGTGTCCGGATCGTGCAGGAGCACGGAGTCCTTGCGATTGGCCGGCTGATACCGGTTCGTCGCGGCCCCCGGCGCCGGCGCGGTGCCGATGGGCGAACCGCCGCCGGTCGTCGAGGTCGAGATCAGGTAGATGTTGTCGTCTTCGATCGAGCAGTAGGCCCTCTTCTCGAAGTCCACGTGCGCGTCGAGGAACAGGACGTTCTGACCTTCGTTCTGGTGAGCGA
>JAAYVJ010000689.1 GCA_012517265.1 Planctomycetota bacterium
GGACGGCGTCATGGAGGGCTGCCAGCACAACACGATGGACGTCGAGTACTACGGCCCGAATCCGCAGATGGGCATCTGGTACCTCGGCGCGCTGCGGGCCGCGGAGGAGATGGCCAAACACGTCGGGGACGCCCAGTTCGCCGCGACCTGTCACGACCTGTTCGAGCAAGGCAGCAAGTGGATCGACGCGAACCTGTTCAACGGGGAATACTACGAGCACAAAATCCAGCCGCCGACCGACGCGTCGCAGGTCGCGGCCAGCCTGCTGGTGGGCATGGGGGCCAAGGACTTGACCAAGCCGGACTATCAGCTCGGCGCGGGCTGCCTCGTGGACCAGCTCGTCGGCCAGTACACGGCCCACGTTTGCGGCCTGGGCTATCTCGTGGACAAGGAGCACGTCCGAACGACGCTGCAGAGCATCATGAAGTACAACTATCGCCAGGGCCTGTACGGCCACTTCAACTGCATGCGGAGCTTCGCCCTGGGCGATGAATCGATCCTGTTGATGGCCGCCTATCCCAAGGAGAGACCGAACAACCCGTTCCCGTATTTCACCGAGGTGATGACGGGCTTCGAGTACGCCGCGGCGGTCGGCATGCTGTACGAGGACCAGACCAAGGAAGGGCTCAAGTGCATCCGGAACATCCGCGACCGCTACGACGGGCGTAAACGCAGCCCGTTCGACGAGGCCGAATGCGGCCACCATTACGCCCGCGCGATGGCCAGTTGGGCTGCGGTCCTGGCTTTGACCGGCTTCCACTATTCCGGGGTGGACAAGTCGATGACGCTGGCGCCCGACGAGGGCACGTGCTTCTGGTCCAACGGCTACGCCTGGGGCACGTACACGCTCAAGCGTTCGGGCAAACGGATGGACGTGACGCTGTCGGTCCTTCAAGGCGACCTGACGCTGACCAAGTTCGTGCTGACGGGCCACGGCTATCGAGCTTTCGAAAAGCCCCTGCAGGTAGCCGCGGGGCAGAGAGCCACATTCGCGATCGCTCGCGCGAAATGACGGTTGAGATGGTGCGTGATACGCACCCTACGTGGCTGTCGGCCGGTCTTTGACGTCAGACAAGAGCAAGGCTACGGCGCGTAGTCTCGGCCTTTGATGCCGTGGATCGTCAGGTTCGCGTCCGGCAGATCGTCGCGGGCCGGACGGATGCTCTCGGCCTTGAGGAAGGTCACCTGCCCGTCGGCGAACAGAAAACTCCGCGTTCCGCCCCAGCACCACCAGCCCTGATCCGATTCGATCGTCTGGTGATTGCTGTTCCACTCGCCGATGAGGATCTTGGCCGCCGGGAAGGCGACCTCGGTCACCCCCTGCGGAACGGAAGGCTTGGGGTTGCTGTAGGTCAGGCTCTTGTCGTCGATGGAGTCGATCTGCTCGGGACTGTGGTAGAAGGCCAGGGAGTACGAGTAGCTCGTGGACTCGTACTTGGCCGGATCGGTCCGGTCCGCCGGACACAGAAGAATCGACGGGTTGTTCGGATCGACGATGCTGCTCAGGTACGGCTGGACCCACTTTCGCCAGCCCCGGCCCATCCACAGCCAGTACGGCGGATTCGTCGAGACGGGGTCCTGGGCACAAGGATAATGGCCCTCATAGTCGTGCGCGTACATGTCCACCGCCAAGGCCACCTGCCGGAGGTTGTGCGAGCAGACGACCCGCCGGGCCGCGGCCTTGGCCTTGCGCAACGAGGGGACGAGAATCGAGAGCAACAGCGCGACGATCGCGATCACGACGAGCAGTTCGATCAGCGTGAAGCCCCGCGGGACGGCTCGCCCGCGACGGGCGGCGTTCTGCGCGAGGGGGAACTCACGTTCGACAGTCCTTCGGCAATCCACTACGACATTCCTCCGCATTGGGAAGACGGGAAGGATCGGGCGCTGATACGGCATCGACCCGCCCTTTCCGCAGCCGAGGATTCTACCATGTCGCTATTCGACTGTCACGCTTTTGGCCAGGTTGCGCGGTTTGTCCACATCGTGGCCCCGGAGCACCGCGGCGTGATATGCCAGCAATTGCAGCGGGATGGCCGTCAGCATCGGCTGGAACAGCTCCGGCGCATCGGGAATGGTGATCAGATGGTCGGCGCGGTCCCGGATCTCCTCGTTGCCCTCGGTGGCCACGACGATGATCCGGCCGCCGCGGGCCCGGACTTCCTCGATGTTGCCGATGATCTTGTCATACTGCGGGCCGGCCGTCGCGATGAACACGGCGGGCATGCCGTCGGCGATCAGGGCGATGGGTCCATGCTTCATCTCAGCCGCCGGGAGGCCCTCGGCGTGAATGTAGCTGATTTCCTTGAGCTTCAAGGCCCCCTCCAGGGCCACCGGGTAGTTGAATCCCCGGCCCAGGAACAGCCAGTTCTCTTTCTCGATGTTGGCCGCGGCGATCTCGCGGATGTGGTCGGATTGTTCGAGGATCGCGCCGATCTTCTCGGGGATCTGGGCCAACTCGTCGATGTACCGGGCCGCGTCGTCGCTGCTGAGGTGGCGTCTGCGACCCAGTTCGATCGCCAGCATGCTCAGCACGGCGACCTGGGCGGTGAACGCCTTGGTGCTGGCGACGCCGATCTCCGGCCCGACGTGCAGGTAGACGCCTGCGTCGGTCGAGCGGGCGATGGTCGAGCCCACGACGTTGACGATGCCCAGCACTCGGGCCCCGCGCTCCTTGGCCTGCTCCACCGCGGCCAGCGTGTCGGCGGTCTCGCCGGACTGGCTGATCGCGACCACGATGGTGCCCTCGCCGATGATCGGATTTCGGTAGCGAAACTCGCTGGCGTACTCCGTCTCGGCCGGGATGCGGGCCAGGTGCTCCAGGAGGAACTCCCCGACCAGTCCGGCGTGGAAGGCCGTGCCGCAGGCGGTGAAGATCACGTGCTTGGCCTGGGTCAGTTCCCGCAGGTGGTCCGCGATGCCGCCCAGCTTGATCTTGCCGCACTGGCGGTCCAGCCGGCCGCCCATGCACGTGCTCAGCGAATCGGGCTGCTCGAAGATCTCCTTGAGCATGTGGTGCTGGAAGCCGCCCAGCTCGATCTGTTCGAGCGAGAACTCGATCTGCTTGGTGTCCTTGGCGACGACCACGTTGTTGATGGTTTTTGTGTAGAAGCCGTCCGACGTGACGGTCACCATCTCGTTATCGGACAGATAGATCGCGCGGGTCGTATGCTCGACAATCGCCGCGGCGTCCGAGGCCAGGATGTATTCGCCGTCGCCGACGCCCAGGATCAGCGGGCTGCCCCGCTTGGCGCCGATGAGGATGTCGGGGAAATCGGAGCAGACGATGGCGACGCCGAACGTGCCGTGCACCTTCTGCAGCGCCTGCTGCACCGCCCACTCGAACTGATTCTGCTCGCCGCAACCGCCGGAGGTGTTGTGATGATTGTAGAGGTAGCCGATCAGGTTGGAGAGGACCTCGGTGTCGGTCTGGCTGGCGAAGGTCACGCCCTCGCTGCGCAGCCAGGTCTTGAGCGTGCTGTAGTTCTCGATGATGCCGTTGTGCACGACGGCGATCTTGCCCGAATAATCCACGTGGGGATGGGCGTTCACCGTATTCGGCTCGCCGTGCGTCGCCCAGCGCGTGTGGCCGATGCCCAGGACGTCGCGACTGGCCGCTCCCTCGAGGATTCCCTCCAGCGCGTTGATCCGGCCGCTGGTCTTCCTGACGTAAATGCCGCCGTCTTGGAGCAGCGCGATCCCCGCCGAGTCGTATCCCCTGTACTCAAGCCGCTTGAGACCCTCGATCAGTATGGGTTGAGCAGGCTTTCTTCCCAGATAGGCAACAATGCCGCACATAGACACCTTTCTCCGAGGCGTTCCGCAGGTTCGAAGGTCGCTCGGACCTCCTGCCTCACGCAAAACGCCAGTTCCTGTTCGTGTATGCCGGGTACTCTTGAATCGACAACTATGAGCCCGGACTGCACCAAAAAGCTGAAAATGCCCCTCTGTCAAGCTGCTGAATCAAGGAGGATTATAGGGCGATCCGCCGGCCGGCGGCAACCCCTTTTGCGGCTGAGCCGCTGTCGTTCATTCTCATTTGACTCCATAAGTGCAATATGGTAAGAGTCTTAGGATGATCGTGGTAATTGACTACAGTGTAGGTAATGTCGAAAGCGTCTGCAAAGCGTTTCGGCACATCGGCTGCGAGGCCGAGTTGAGTCGTGATCCGGCCAGGATCGCCAAGGCTTCCGGCCTGGTCCTGCCCGGCGTGGCGGCCTTCGGGTACGCCATGGAGGCCCTGGGCGACGCCGCGGAGCCGGTCAAAGAGGCCGCCGAGAGCGGCAAGCCGATCCTGGGAATCTGCGTCGGACATCAGTTGCTGTTCGACGAGAGCACCGAGTACGGTCCCCACAAAGGGCTGGGATTGATCCACGGCTGCGTCGTGCCGGTTCCGCCGGTGCAGACGGTGCCGCACATGGGCTGGAATCTCGTGGAGTTGCCGGAGGGCATGGGCCTATTCGCCGGGCTGGGTCCAGCCAAGCACTTCTACTTCGCCCATTCGTACCACGCCGAGGTGAGCGATCCGCAGGCCACGACGGCACGGGTGGATTACGGCTCGCTGCTGACGGCCTCGGTCCAGAAAGGCAACATCTTCGGCGTGCAATTCCACCCGGAGAAGAGCAGCCGCCAGGGCCTGCAGGTGCTGAAGAACTTTCATGCGTTGTGCGTGGAGCGTGAAGCGTGAAACGCATCCGCGGACGCTTCACACTTCACGCTTCACGAGGTGCGATCTTCCATGTTGACCAAGCGAATCATCCCATGCCTGGACGTCAAGGACAACCGCGTCGTCAAGGGCGTGAACTTCCTGAACCTGCGTGACGCGGGCGACCCGGTCGAATTGGGCGCCCTCTACAGCGACAGCGGCGCCGACGAGCTGGTCTTCCTGGACATCACGGCCACCATCCGCTCGCGTAAGACGATCGTGGACATGGTCAAGCGGGTGGCGGAGAACGTCTTCATCCCCTTCACCGTCGGCGGCGGCATCCGCTCCGTCGAGCAGATCGACGAACTCCTGCGAAGCGGCGCGGAGAAAGCCTCGGTCAATACGGCGGCCGTGCAAAACCCCGACCTGATCTCCGAGGCCGCCAAGCGATTCGGGAATCAGTGCGTCGTGCTCGCGATCGACGCGAGGCGGTCCAAGACGAGGCCCGGCCACTGGCAGGTCTGCGTCAAGGCGGGCTCCGAGCCTACGGACATCGACGTCGTCGAATGGGCCAAGCGAGGCGAAGACCTCGGCGCGGGCGAAATCCTCCTGACCAGCATGGACGCCGACGGCACCAAGGCCGGCTACGACAACGCTCTGAACAAGGCGGTCTCCGACGCAGTGAACATCCCGGTGATCGCCTCCGGCGGTGCGGGCACGCTCGACCACCTCTACGACGCAGTGGTGGAA
>JAAYVJ010000690.1 GCA_012517265.1 Planctomycetota bacterium
AGGACCAGGGCCATGGCGAACGCGGTGGGGCCTGGAATCACCGTGAACTCAATGCCTGCGGCGATCGCGTCGCGAACCAGGATGAAGCCCGGGTCCGAGATCCCGGGCATTCCCGCGCAGGTGACCAGGGCGACCGACTTGCCCTCCTGGAGCAACTGAATGATCCGCGGCGCCGCCTGCCGCTCGTTGTGCTCGTGGAAGGCGATCTGCGGCTTGCTGATCTCGAAGTGCTTGAGCAGCACGCCGGTGTGGCGGGTGTCCTCGCTGGCGACGAAGTCCGCCTGCCTGAGGGTCTCCAGCGCCCGAAGCGTGATGTCGCCCAGGTTGCCGATCGGAGTCGCCACGAGATAGAGTCTGCCTGCCACGATGCGCCCTCAAGCCAGTGCGATATCTTAAATCCGAAATCTCAACTTTCAAATCCTCTTACGGCCCCATCTCGCCGAGTTCGTGCAGGATCAACGCGGAGGCCACGATCGCGCAAGTCTCCGTCCGCAGGACGCGGGGCCCCAGGCTGATCGGGACCGCGCCGTTCTGGCAGGCCGCGTCCACCTCTTCCTCGGTGAAGCCCCCTTCCGGCCCGACCATTAGAGCCACGCGGGCCGCCTTGCCCTTCAGATCGCCAAGAACCTCGTGAAGCCCGGACCCGCCGTGCCAGGGCGTCGCGATCACAGAGCGATCGAAGTCGGTCATCTCCGAGAGCGACTCGCCGAACATGGCGATCTGGTCGATCTTCGGGATCCGCCCGCGGTGGGACTGCTCAGCCGCCTCGGTCACGATGCGACGCCAGCGGTCGAGCTTCTTATCCTCGACGTCCTTGACCCGCACGAGGCTGCGCTCGGTCAGGACCGGGACGATCCTGGCCAGGCCGATCTCGGTGCCCTTCTGAAGCACCCACTCGAACTTCTCCCTTACGAGCATGCTCTGGTACAGGGTCACCTGGGCCGTCGGCTCCCCTCGGGCCTGCTGCGTGCTCGTGACTTGTCCGACGACTCCCCGCTTGTCGACCGCGGCGAGCGTCACGCCGTATTCGATCCCGGTCTCGTCGAGCACGACGATCTCGTCGCCGACCTTGAGCCGCAGGACGTTCTGAATCTGGTGCGACTGCTCCGGGTTCAGCCGAACCCGATCGCCGTCGATGTCCGAGGCCGGGATGAAAAATCGATTCGTATTCATAGGCCGCCATTGTACCGCAATCGATCGCGATAGACCAGGGACTCTTGCCTCGTGATCACCACGACACCCACGCGAGTTGCCCCATCCAGCGGAGAGCTTGTTGAAACTGGTTTTTGTCGGTACACTATTCGCGCTGGCTCGGAGGATACGCTGGCAAGCGCCGCAGCCGGTGGTATACTGCGGAGGGGGCTCGGTCTTTCGCCGGGCCTCTTCGCTCTCTCCGCTGGCACCCACAAAGCGGTAAACGCGATCTTCTGGTCGTCGGGCCACAGCGCATATCCCTTGAAGGGCTGCGGATGAGGTTGGCTTCGTCCCCGGCAGTTCATTCGGCATACAGAAAGTACTTTCGCCCCGCGGCCTGAAAGGATTTGCAGGCCGCATCCCAGACCGGCTTGAGCCGTTCTACGGATGTTCCGCCGGCAATCGCTTTGCGGATGGTGTCCGTGCCGCAGAGGCGGTCGAAATGCGAGGCGTTCCATTCGAACTGGTTCGGGTACATCCGGCACAGTTCGTTGACGATCAGGACGCCGGCCCAAAAAGGCTCGATGCGGTCTCGATCCACCAGCGTGATCTCGACACCCTGGCATGCCTGGCCCTGGTGCTTGGAGCTTGTGGGGGTGAACGAGGTCGGGGCGAATCGCAGGCCGACCAGCCCCAGCGCGTTGAGTCGAGCCGTCAGAGCGTTGGCGTCGATCCAGGGCGCGCCGAACTGGCGGAAGGGCTTGGGCGTCCCCCGGCCTTCGGAGAGGTTGGTGCCCTCCAGCAGGCACAGGCCGGGATAGAGGGTCGCCGTCTCCAGGTCCGGCATGTTGGGCGAAGGCTTGATGAAGGGCAGGCCCGTTTTGTCGTACCACATGTCCCGCCGCCAGCCGGTCAGGGGCACGACGGTCAGATCGGCCTTCACTTTGCCGGCCAGCCAGCCCTCGCCGTTGATCATGCGGGCCAACTCGCCGACCGTCAGGCCGTACCGCACGGGGATCGGATACAGGCCGACGAAGGTGGCGAACTGCGGCTCCAGGATCGGACCTTCGATCCGGACGCCGCCGAGCGGGTTGGGCCGGTCCAGGACGACGAACCGCTTGCCGCACTCCGCGGCCGCCTCCATGGCCAGGGACATCGTGTACAGATAGGTGTAGAATCGCGCCCCGACGTCCTGGATGTCGAAGACCAGCACGTCCACGTCGGCCAGCATCTGCGGCGTGGGCTTTCTTGTCTTGCCGTAGAGGCTGAGGATGGGCAAACCCGTGGCGGCGTCGGTCCGGTTGTCGATGCTCGCGCCCGCTTCTTCGGTTCCGCGGAAGCCATGCTCGGGACTGAACAGGGCCGTGACCTGAACGCCCGGCATCGCCCGCAACACGTCGACAATGTGCCTGCCCTGGCTGTCGTATGCGGTGTGGTTGGCGATGATGCCGACACGTTTGCCTTTGAACAGATCCGAGTGCTGTTCGACATTGTCCAACCCGGTCCGCACGGCGGCCGAGCTTGCTGTGACAAACCAGATTGACATGAGAATGCAGATCGTCTTCACGTTCATGCAACTACTCCCACAGGGCTGGACGAAGCGTCTCCGGCCGGTTGTCCTTTTTTGAGATAGTACAGAACCAGGCCGGTCATCAGACCAGCCGCAAAACCCACAAACAGAACCGGCTCCAGGAAATACCGTTCGCCAAACACGACGGTCGAGAATCCACAGAGAAGCCCAAGCAGTGCACTGACCAAGACGGCCGGAGCGTTCACGCCCATGATTCGCCAAACACAGAATTCCATGAGGAGCGAATAGAGCACCGCCTGGATCCCTATCCCATGAAAGCAAAGAGCGCCACGACAGGCAGACCCAGGAGAATAGCCATCGGATCCGCAAGAGCGATACCGACAAGCAAAGAGGCCGTAAGAGTGCCGGTCAGCCACAGGAGAATGGCCCCGACAAACCATCGACTAAAACGATCTGTCACAAGTCTGTTTGACATCGATACTCAGCCTCAAGAGTTGCATTATGTCCCAAACAGCCGGTCAAAACAAGAACCGAACATCTGTAACGGGTCCCCCGGGTGCGGCCGGCAAGCGGTGGCGGATTCGATCCCACAGGCAGGCGGACCGTTCATCTCAGGGGCTCTGCCCCTGAAACCCCGGCATTTTCCGCATTGCGCCAGCAGCATGGAGGATGTGCAGGGCACACCCAAACGAAACGCGGGGTCTTCTGCGTCATGCTGCTGGCGAAAAGCGGTAAATGCCCGCCGCCCGTCGCGCAGCGACGCTTCCCTTCAAGGCGGCGGATTCCGGATCGGTCCGTCCCTTCCTTCCACCCCGCATGACATGCCACGGCAGTAGGGAGGACACCCGTGACGACCGTCCGGCCGTCTTTTGGCGGATAGCGACCTCTTTTGGGTTTGACGCTGTCGGGGCACTCCCGTAGAATCTCGGCGGTCGGTGAAGCACGGTCCCATCGGGGATGGTCTGAAACAGTCGAATCTTCGGATTGGAAGGGCCCTCTATGCGTTTGATCGTCGTCGACAGGTCTGTAGCGAGCAGGCGTCATTTCTGGCCGGTTGCCCTGAGTCGCCCCATCTGGGAGTTGCGCTGCGGCATGACGACTCTCGGCGAGAAACTCCAAGCCAAAGTAGGCGCGAGCGACGTCGCGTATTTTCTGCCGGAGTACATGGCCGAGGTCTACCGGGCAAAGACCGACCGGCCGGTGAACAACGTCTCATCTCTGGCGGGCGATCTGCTGATCGTGGACGCCCGAATCAAGGCCGACAGCCTCGCCGTCCCCGACCGCAGCGAGGTGGGCGTGGATGAGCAGGGCCAGGTCTTGTATGTCCGCGTCACAGCGGGCGATTCAAAGAAGGTGCACGGCGGAGATCTCGATGCATTCCTGGAATCGGCCAAGGCCGCTTTGCCGAATGTGCGGTGTGCGCTGCCGATGTGGAACTACACGTGGGACCTGATCCTGGCCAGCCCGCACCAGATCACGGCCGATTTCGCCTTGGCGGGCAGGAGCGGAATCGAGGGGACTGTCGAGGAGCCGTCCGCGATTCGGGGCAGTCGAAACGACGTCTACGTCGCCCGGGGCGCCAAGATCCATCCGATGGTCGTGCTCGACGCCGAACATGGGCCGATCTACATCGAGGAGGACGTCGAGGTCCATCCTTTCACTCGGATCGAAGGGCCCTGCTATATCGGCAACAAGTCGATCCTTCTGGGGGCCAAGTGCCGCGAGGGCAATTCGATCGGGCCTTGGTGCCGGATCGGGGGCGAGGTCGAGGAGTCCATCATTCAGGGGTACTCGAACAAGTACCACGACGGCTTCCTCGGGCATGCCTACGTGGGCGAGTGGGTCAATCTCGGGGCCCTCACGACCAACAGCGATCTGAAGAACGATTATACGAACGTCTCGGTCATGCTCGACGGCAAGCACTGCATCGACACCGGCTCGACGAAGGTGGGCTGCCTGATCGGCGATCACACCAAGACCTCGATCGGCGTGTTCTTCAACACCGGCTCCTACGTCGGCGCGATGGGCATTCTCATGTCCACGGGCAAGCCGCTGCCGAAGTTCATCCCGTCCTTCTCCTGGTTCGTGGAGGGCGTCGTTACGAAGGGGTTCGGACGAAAGAGCCTGTATGAGACCGCCGCAAAGGCCATGGGCCGCCGCAAGTGCCGGTGGACCCCGGCGGACCAGGCCATGTGGGATGCGATCTTCGAAATGACCGCAGAGACCCGGGACGAGGCCGTCAAGAAGGGCCGCAAGGCGATGATGAAGTAGACGGCAATCGGTTGGCAGTTGGCCGCGACCGTTGCTCAACTGAGAACCGTAGACTGTGGACTATCCTCGTTAATGACACTTGGTACGGGAGGCAATTCAATGGCGACAGTGGAAGAACGTGTGAAGATGGTTACCGCAAAAGTCCTGGACCTCGACCCGGAGCGAATCCACCCCGAAGACAGTTTCACCGAGGACCTGGGCGCCGAAAGCGTGCAGTCCATCGAGCTGGTCGCGATGTTCGAGGAGGAGTTCGGGATCGAGATGGATGAGGACGCGGCTCTCTCGGTGACGACCGTCGGCGGAGCCGTCGACTTCATCACCGCCGTATGCAAGGAACAGGGTGTGGACGTTGACTGAAATCCGCTGTCTGCGGGCGTGCGGCCTGCAGAAACCAGAGAACGGCAAGTCACAAATCACAGGGGTTCAACATGGCTAAGCACAGAAGACATCACAACCTCCCCGAGGTGCTGCGACCGAACCTGCTCGAAGATATCTTCCCCCACGATCTGCCGCCGCAAATCCGATTCGACGGCCCCGTCGTCGAGTACATCGACGGCCAGCCGGTGCAATTCGATTTTTCCTCGGTCAAGAACCGGGACATCGTCATCACCGATACGACGTTTCGCGACGGCCAGCAGTCGCTGCCCCCCTATTCCGTCGACCAGATGGTGAAGATCTACGATTTGCTCTCGCGTCTGGGCGGACCCAACGGCGTGATCCGCCAGACCGAGTTCTTCCTCTACACGAAGAACGACCGGTTGGCTCTGGACCGCTGCCGCGAGCTTGGGCACAAGTACCCCGAGTGCACCGGCTGGATCCGGGCCGTGAAAGGGGACTTCCGGCTGGTCAGGGAGGCGGGGCTTCGGGAGACCGGGCTGCTCACCAGTTGCTCCGACTATCACATTTTCCACAAGCTCAAGTTCCGCAGCCACAAGGAATGCATGGACTCGTACTGCGAAGTGGTCCAGGCCGCGTTCGACGCGGGCGTCCGGCCGCGATGCCATCTGGAGGACGTCACTCGCGCGGACATCGATCGGTTCGTTCTGCCTTTCGCGGACCGGCTGATGGAGATGAGCGAGGGCGTTCCGGAAGAGCTGTCCGTCAAGATCCGCCTGTGCGACACGATGGGCTTCGGCATCAGCTACCCAGGGGCCGAGCTGCCTCGCAGCATTCCCAAGCTGATCTACAAGCTCAATCACGATTGCGGCGTCCCGAGCAGCCGCCTCGAATGGCACGGGCACAACGACTTCCATAAGGTCCACATCAACGGCGCCACCGCCTGGCTCTACGGCTGCGACGCCCTGAACTCGACTCTGTTTGGCTTCGGCGAACGCACAGGCAATCCGCCGCTGGAAGGGGCCATCATCGAGTACATCGCCCTCAAAGGCGGCCTGTGCGGAATCGACACGCTGGCCATCACCGAACTGGCCGACTACATGCGGTCGATCGGTTTGCCCATTCCGGACAATTACCCGTTCGCGGGCCGTGCGTTCAACGTAACCCGGGCCGGCATCCACGCCGGCGGGCTTCGTCAGGACGAACGCATCTACAACATCTTCGACACCGAGAAGCTTCTCGGCCGGCCGCCCCGCGTGGCCATCACCGACAAGAGCGGCGCCGACGGCATTGTCCACTGGGTCAACGAGTTCTTCGGCCTCAAAGGCGAGGAACGCATCAACAAGATCAAGGTGCATCGGCTCGCCCGCTGGGTGATCGATCAATACGACGTGGAAGGCCGTCTGACCTCCATCAGCGACCAGGAACTCGCAGCCAAAGCGAAGGAGTTCTTCCCCGACTACTGGGCCAAGTACAAGACCAACGTATAGTTGGTCAGGGATGCCCGGCAAGCAGGGGTTCGCAAAACGTGACTCGAATTCGCCATTTTGCAGTCATCGGGCCTGGAAGGAGGGATTTCGCAGGGCGTTTGCCCTTCGGCAGTTGACTGGCGGACCTTCTGCCCGCTATGATGCCCTCATCGTGGGGTGCATCACAGGCAGGTGCGAGCCGCGATGGAAGCATCTCTAGTACGAGGAAACCGCAAACGCATGGGCGCGGGTTCTGGTCAACGGCGGGTCGCCCCGCGTTGAACCGATGGGCCCGGAACGACACGCTGAATGGACCAGAATTGGAAGGGGCACGCTGTGAACGTCGATCTGAAGAAGCTCGAGATATGGTTTGTGACCGGAAGCCAACACCTCTACGGACCCGAGACCCTCAAGCGGGTCGATGAGGATTCCCGCCAGATCGCGCAGGGCCTGTCCCGCTCCAAGCAGGTCCCGGTCAAGATCGTGTTCAAGCCGGTCGTGACGACCCCGCAGGCCATCTACGACATCTGCATGAAGGCCAACACCGCGCCGAACTGCATCGGCCTGATCGCCTGGATGCACACCTTCTCCCCGGCCAAGATGTGGATCGCCGGCCTGGGCGCGCTGAACAAGCCGTTCGTGCACCTGCACACGCAGTTCAATCGCGACATCCCGTGGGCCGACATCGACATGGACTTCATGAACCTCAACCAGAGCGCCCACGGCGACCGCGAGTTCGGATTCATCTGCACCCGCATGCGTCGCAACCGCAAGGTCATCGTCGGGCACTGGCAGGAAGAGCAAGTGCAGGCGGAGCTGGGCGTCTGGGCCCGGGCCGCGGCGGCATGGTTCGACGCCCAGGGGGGCAAGGTCGCCCGGTTCGGCGACAACATGCGGCAGGTCGCGGTCACCGAAGGCGACAAGGTCGAGGCCCAGATGCGACTTGGCTACTCCGTCGACGGCTACGGCGTCGGCGACCTGGTGGCCCGCGTCAACGCGGTGACCGACAGCCAGGCCAACGCCCTGGTGTCCGAGTACGAATCGACGTACCGGATCGCCAAGGCGGCCCAGGACGGCAAACGCCGCGAGGCCCTTCGCGAGGCCGCCCGCATCGAGCTGGGCATGAGAACCTTCCTGGAAGAGGGCAACTTCAACGCCTTCACCACAACATTCGAAGACCTGCATGGCCTCAAGCAACTGCCGGGCCTGGCCGTCCAGAGGCTGATGGCCGACGGCTACGGCTTCGGCGCCGAGGGCGACTGGAAGACCGCCGCCCTGGTCCGCGCGATGAAGGTCATGGCCGCCGGCCTGCCGGGCGGAACCAGCTTCATGGAGGACTACACCTATCACCTCGACCCGGCCGGTCCCAAAGTCCTTGGGGCCCACATGCTTGAGGTTTGCCCCTCGATCGCCGAGCAGACGCCGTCCCTGGAGGTCCATCCCCTGGGCATCGGCGGCAAGGCCGACCCCTGCCGACTGGTCTTCAACGTGCCCAGCGGCCCCGGCCTGAACGCCTCGCTGATCGACATGGGCAACCGCTTCCGCATGATCGTCAACGAAGTGGACGTCGTGCCCCCGGACGCTCCGCTGCCCAAGCTGCCGGTCGCCCGCGTCGTGTGGGTGCCCAAGCCCAGCCTGAAGATCGGCGCGGCCGCCTGGATCCTCGCCGGCGGCGCCCACCACACCGGCTTCAGCATGGCGCTGACCAGCCAGCACATCGAGGACTTCACCGAGATGGCCGGCATCGAGTTCCTCCTGATCGACGCGGACACCACGATCCGGGAACTCAAGAAAGAGACGCGGGCCAACGAGGTCCACTACATGATGGCCAAGGGCCTGTAATATCGCATCTACCAGGCGCACAAGGCCTGAACGAGAATCAGCAAGCCACGCTCGAGCAAAGATCGAGCGTGGCTTGTTGCATTCACGGAGCCAGGCGAATCGGCCGATAGATCCTGCTGGAACCTTGTTTGACGTTCATTGACGGCATCTGGACTTTCGGAGGACGGCCTGGTGACTCGAACCCGCACAGGATTCTCGTTGGTCGAGCTGATGATCGTGGTCGTGATCGTGGGCATTCTGGCCGCGGTGGCGATCCCCATGATGCAGGGACGCAGCGACGCCTCCAAGTGGTCCGAGGCGAAGAACTCGATGGGCGTGATCGCCTCCGCCCTGCGGGCCTACACGATCGGACGCGAAGACTTCTGCGGCGCTCCGACGCTGGCCGAACTCGGAATCCGCGACACCGACCTGGACGGGACCTACTTCTCGCACGAGGCCTTCGCCATCACTTCGGCCGCCATGACGGGCGGGCACATGAGCTATGTGATCACCTGCACCGCCGCCGATTCGACGCGAGACGGCGCCCCGACCGTGCCGCCCATCATGACGCTGACCTGCAACTCCGACAACCAATACACCGCCACGTTCGCGCAGCAAGGCGGCTGACCGGATCGCTGCCTGTTGAGTTCGAGTCCTTCCCCGGCCGACTCGCATCGACGCGACGTCAGTCCGGAAACATGATCTGTGCGGTCTGGTGCAGATAGCGACGCCAGTTCGCCCACTCATGCCCGCCCGTGCTCAGGACCCAGAAGTTCCGAATCCCGTACTTGTTGAAGACCGACAGCGTCTTCTGGCTGTTGAACAGCGCGATGTCGGTCTCGCCCGCCGCCATGTAGAGCGGCGTTCGCAACAGGTCGTTGGTGTTGGGGTCCGCGAGCACCCTCTGGAAGTTGTCCTCGAAGGCCTGTCGCTGATCGTCGAAGTAGCCCGAACTGTAGATGTAGAGCTCGCCGAAGGTGTCCAGGTGCGAGAGGCCCACGTTCATGACGACGAAGCCGCCC
>JAAYVJ010000122.1 GCA_012517265.1 Planctomycetota bacterium
CCAGCTCTTCGATCGCCTCGTGCAAGACTTCGCACGCATGTTCGTAGGTGCAACCGGTCTGGTGCACGATCAGCCGGCAGCCGCGATCGATGAGCTTCTTGTTGCTGGGAGAAACCCAGACCATCGCGTTGCCGATCACCCGGCCCATGCGAACCATCGTCGCGGTCGAGAGCGTGTTGAGGATCAGCTTGATCGCCAGGTGCTCCCAGAGCCGCAATGGCGACGCCGGCACATCGCACGGGACGTGGATGCGTTCGTCCACGTCGAGCGGCTTGACCGCGGGGCCGAACGTGATCGCCGCAGTACGCTTGAATCGAGGATGGAAGATCCATGGAGGATGAGGGGACAGGTCCCCCACCTGCACAAGGATCGAGTCCGGGGCGGTCGTGCGCGAGCGATCGGGCTCGTTGCCGATGCGGAACTTGTAGATCACCGTGTTGTCGAGCTTCGGCGGGTTGGCCTGGATATGGGCCGGGGCATTCAACTCCCGAAAGACCTCGGAGCCCCAGGTCAGGCCGCGAGGATCGCGTTGGAGCATCTCCCGCCAGGCGTGCTCGGTCGAATGATGCGGATCTTTCACGAAGGCCCACGAAACAGGCGAATTGAAGTCGTCCACTCTGCGGAACGGCGGGATCATGAACGTCGGCGCTCGCTCGGTCGTGTCCGTCAGGACGTCGAGCATCAGCGAGTCGGCCAGGTAAGTCACCAGACCCCGCTTACGATAGACCTGCTCCTCCAACTCCACGGCCCGGGCGATCGCCGCGACAGCCTGCGAACTTGACAACTGCGTCAGGAGATTCTCGAAGACCCGCCGGTAGATGGAAGCACTGGGCGCGGCATCCCCGAGGCGCCTCGCCAGGGCCATCTCCATCGCCGCGCCGACGACCAGCAGTTCCGTGGTCGTCGCCTGCATGCGGGTCGAACCGGTGATGGCCATGGGCCCGGTGGCCAGGTCGAGCTTGCCGATCCGTGGCTCGTCGATCACCTCGCGCGACCGCTGCACGTGCTTGCGGAGCAATTCGGTGGGGTTGTTGTAGACGAAGAACACGTGGGCCCCGACGTCGAGTCCCTGCCATGCGGTGCCGATGACGAAGGACGTCTCGCCGCCTTCCGTGATGGCGACGACGACGTCGTCCTTGCCCACGCCGGCCTCTTTGATCTGGCGTTGGCCGAAATCGGTGAAGTCCTCGAACCCCTCCACCGACTTGATCAGCGCGAAGTCCCCCCCCGCCATGACGCTGATGCACAGGTCCCGCATTCCTCCGGCTTCGGACCGTTCCGATTCCGCCTCCCGCCAGAACCGCCGCCACATGGCTTCCAGGAGGATGCTCAACCGGCCGGTCGCGCCGCAGCCGGTGAAGTAAATATGATGTCCGGCCCGCATCGCCTCGGCCAGCGCGTCGACCAACAAGCCGAAGGAGTCCTGGGCGAAGATCCGTTCCAGGGCGGCAGGGATGTCGTCATCCACCGATTGCAGCATGCGCACGCCGGCCTGAGTATCCGCTTGAATCGTTTGCGAGAGATGCAACGTCTTCGGATGCATCGCCTCCGTCATCAACTCGCCCAGGCGAAACGCCTTCTCCCGTTCGAGGAACGCTTGCGCTTTCTTCTTGGCTTCGGACATCATCAGTTCTGCAAACCCTCCGCGAGGATCACGAGACTATTGGCGACGGGACGCTCCCGGCCGTCGGAGGGCGAGTTCATGACATGCCCGTCCAGCCAGAGCGTCGAAGAGCCGCCGCCGTCAAGATTCACGGCGTGTCGGCACCCGAGTTGTTTCATCAGCGAGGCCAACTCGGGATAGGTCATGCCCACCGAGAGTCCCTCCTGGCGGCCGTCCACTACGACCAGGATGAACTGTTCGTCGTTCCACCCCAATGCAGTCCGCGGATGTCGCGGCTGGGGCAAAGACCAATCGGGCGACGCACCGTCGTCCAGCAGGACCGGACCGCCCCCCACGGCGGTCGGGGCCCCCGTCAGATCGGGCGATGTTCTCAACTGGAGCGTCAGCGACTGACCCGGCGCCGGCGTCGTCAGTCTCCGGGCCAGGGCCGGCCCGATGGACAGAACCATCATCGCCGGGGTCAGTTCCGTGTCTCCCTCCTCTTTGACGGCTGCGACCTTGGCGCGGCAGGAATCCCCCGCATGGAGGGGCAGCCAGGTCCCCTCGTCCCCCTTCTGCAGGACCAATTCCAGACCGCCCTGCGTTCGTGTCGATTCACCGAAGGCAGGCGTATAGAGCACCGCCTCGCCGTCGCCGCGTTCTTCGTTGAGACCGAAAGAAACGTCCAAGCCATCGGACCCGACGACGCGAAAGTCCGCCGTGACCCGGCCGATGTGAGGTTCGCCCTTGTCATCGATCCAGAAACTGACGCCCTTGGGCGAACTGACCAGCTCGCCCTGCGCGATGTGCAGGCCGCGAGGGTCGCCCTGATAGGGTCCCGCGCGAATCACGAAGAAATCGCCGTTGACCGCCGCCACAGGCCGGGAACCGGGCATCGCCGCAGTCTGCTCGCTCACGGTGGCAAGTCCGCAGACGCGGCTCTGCGCCAGCGTCGAGACGAATCGAAATCTCGCTGCGGACCGCGCCACCTTGACCACGTGGATGGACCAGGGCCCGTCTCCGATGCGATGGTGAAGATACTCCACTCCCGGCGGCACGTTCGGCCGGGACGAATCCGCCGCGGA